>JANJXJ010000164.1 GCA_024709105.1 Lentimicrobium sp.
TGGGTCATAGCACGGCTTGGTGGCTGGAAAGGTTATGAAAGCAAACGTCATCCCGGCATAACTACACTTTGGATAGGGTTAAAATATTTTAAGGCCGCTTATGATGGCTGGCAAGTCCATAGAAATGTGTCCACACGATAGGCCATCGGCGGGGGGGCTAACACCGAGCTCACCGCCAAGGGCGGTTCGGATGTAATTACACCGTTTCATAGGACTTTTGCGACTACCCCAGTAATTTCTGAATTAATCACTTTAATTTTCTTGATTTAACTAACATGAAAAAGCAGTCAATAGAAAACTAAAGACTGCTTTTTCATCTGATAAAAATCTCAATACCGGCAAAAGCTTCGGATGAAACATAGCCGGGATAAAAATGCCTGGCCAGAAAGAGTTATTTCAGTAAATGCTAGTAAATTTTTTGAGCATCCCTGTAGCCTGGCTCGTCAGAAAACCAATCAGGAAAACTATTTCCAGAAGAAACAGCCCATGTATTGAATTTCAGGTAAGCTTTATCTATCGCATTCTTTTCAACAGGATGTTCAAAACCTTGTAAAACGTTGATTGCCCAGGGTAGTTTATTAACAGTTTTATAATATTTGTTTTGAGCAGGATTTGAATTGTCATCTCCGGTACCAAAAAGGGATATATCAGCGAGATTGGTAGGCACTCTGTCGGGAAGATGAATTTCACGGCCTCTCTGTTCTGCTAAGAAAATGTAAAAATTAAACTTGTCAGGTGTGAGCTGGTTGATGTTTACAGTTCCTCCGGGAGCAGGTGTTCCATTATTAATAAATGTAACTGTAAGTGTAAGTGTCTGGTATTCAACAAAAGGAGCATTTGGATTGGTATTAACTCCAGTACCGGAACCCTCTTTTGGCATAACGTTAAAGAAATTGTCAAAAACAATTACATTGGCAAATTCCTGTCCGCTTTCCAAGCCTCCCTCATTAAAGACCAGCGTTGAAGTACTGCTTATGTTATTGCCACTTACTGACAATACTTTGTCTGTGTCTATTCCATCAAGTTGCAGAGCAAAGCCATTCTTATAACCTGCACCGGAAGCTTTAAGTTTAAACTGTGCGATCAGTTCCACTACATTGTTACTTGCATTAGTTACTGTATTGATACGGTAATCAACCACAACATCGTTGAAATCATAGTCACCCTTATTTGGCCAAAGGTCTTCAAAGGCCAGTGTACCAAAACCATTGGCTGATGGATAAACGCTGTTGTAGGCCCGGTTTGAGTCTGATGGATATGCATCTTCCCCATCAGCAACTCCATCACCATCGGAATCATCAATATTCATTAAAGGCAAACAGCTGTTTGATGGATCTGAATTATACGTTCCGGGAATAATAATGTCATCAACAAAAGCTCTGCTGTTACCACCCTGCCCTATAAAGCTGATTAGAATTTTAAAAGATTCCGGGGAATTGGCTATCTCAGCAGGTAGCGCAAAAGTCAGATTCTGAATGGAGATATTCAGAGGTGTGGGGAAATTATATGAAGCGAATGTAGTTGTTTCACCCTCTTTGTGTGAAGTAGGAGCATCAGCATCATAGGGTATATAACTCAGAACTATTCCTCTGCTTATTCCGCTCGAGTTCTCCAGTCTGGCTTTGAGTGTAATATTCCCTGTTCCCGGAAGTATCCATGGGGTTTTTATCCAGCTCGAATTAATAGAAGGATTTGTTAGTTGATTGGTTCGTCCGCTCCAGTTGCCATTAATCCGGAATTCAAGGTTTGAATAAGAAACACTTCCGAATACCCAGCAATTGCCCTGCTCAATTGCTCTGTTACCTGATTCGAAATCAAGTGATAATTGAGCCATTGATGGAAAAGTCAGACTCAGCAATATTAAAAGAGAAAGATATATTTTTTTCATGATTTCAGATGTTTTTGTTGTTTATTCTTCTGTGTCTAAAGGAATGAAAGAGAAGTTTGCTTCACCATTGTTAACTTTTAACTCTTCCTTCAAATCTCCGAAACTCAAAATTAAGGTATTGAAGTTTGAAGGGATAGTCAGGTTAATGGTAAGATTTTCACTCATAAGGTGCATGCGGTTAAATACAACCGACCCATCAGGAAGGCTGATTTTCAGGGAAGAACGTATCGGAATAATGGTTGGCAGCCCTTGAATTTTGAGTTTTACTGTGGCTGCTGTATTCCAACTGAAAGAGTCACTGACATTCAATTCATCAATAGAAACAGGAACATCAGTTTCGGTGTCTGGTAAATCCAGATCTTTGGCGCAACTGGTAAATAATAAAATACCGGCGAGAAGTAAGAAAAGATTATTTTTCATTGTTTTTGGTTTTTGTAAACCAATTGTCAACTCATATGCCAAATTAATAAAAAAATCATATTATATTGATTATGTGCTATATACATTCATATAGATTATTGCATATAGTCCCTTATTGGGACATTTGTCCGAAATCTGCAACGATTTCTTGTCAAAAAGTGGTTAAAACTGAAAATAAATAAATGGCTGAAAACTTGCAGAATAAGCCTGATAACATATTATCCCCGTTAAGACTGACAGAACCACTTTAGTAACTATATGACTTTCTGCAAAATAACGTTCAATAGCCACCTTGGTCCTTACGGGTAACCAATGCGTAAGATATCCCAGAAACATTACTATAAAAACGGTTTTATATTTAACGATTACATTCCAGGCTGTATCCCAGCCCATATTGGTTGCAACCTGATTGAACCAGGCATTAATCTGTTCCATGCTTTCGCCTCTGAAATAGATACGGGTAAATGTAATAAATGTAAACGTGAGGAGTATTTTCCAGAAAACGGAAAAACGGTTGTCGTATTTTTCCCAGGGGCTGATGCGGCGCCAGTATTTATATACGAGTATCCCCAACCCATTCAGCCCGCCCCAGATCACAAATTTCCAGGATGCTCCATGCCAGAGTCCACCAATAAGCATGGTAAGCATAATGTTGATGTTGGTGAACAAATGTTTTCTGAAAACAGGAAATACGAGTGCGAGAAATACAATCAGCAGAACAGAGCCTGTTGCAAGCAAGCCGGTTTTAACATCACCTATGGCAATTAATACACCGGTTAGCAAGAGAATTGTTATGATTGCAGAGCCATAAGAAACCCTTTTGTTCCCACCGAGCGGAATATACAGGTAGTCTTTTAAAAATGAGGATAGTGAAATGTGCCACCTGCGCCAGAAGTCGCTTGTGTTCAATGCTTTGTAAGGTGAATTAAAGTTCTGCGGAAGTTTAAAGCCCATGAGCAGCGCCAGCCCTATGGCAATATCGGTGTACCCGGAAAAGTCACCGTAAATCTGTAATGAATAACCTATCATAGCCATAACATTTGTGAAGCCCGAAAACATAGCAGGGGCATCAAAAACCTTGTCCATAAAATGCATGGCAATATAGTCGGCAAATATCATTTTCTTTATCATTCCTTTAAGAATGAGGAATAGTCCTGAATCAAAATCCTGCTTGCTGATATTTGTAGCCCGGTTGATTTGTGGGATAAACTCACCAGCTCTTACAATTGGCCCGGCCACCAACTGCGGAAAGAAGGTAACAAAAAGCCCGAAGTCAGCTGCTGAATCTATGGGTTTAAGCTTATTTCTGTAAATATCAACACAGTAGGTTAATGCCTGAAAAGTGAAAAATGAAATACCTATGGGAAGAACAATCTTATCAACTGTAAAATAGTTGGCACTTGCCAGCTGGTTTCCCCAGCTTGCCAGCCAGTGCGACACCTGCCATTGTGTACCCAATAAGTGATTGACCGAGTCGGTGAAGAAATAAGCGTATTTAAAATAACTCAGCACAAAAAGGTTGATACCCACACTTAAGGATACAAGCAGGAGCTTGATTACTTTAATATTTGACCTGTAAATTCCGGCACCGAGATAAAAATTACTGAGGGTTGTAAAAATCAGCAACCCCACAAACATTCCACTGGTTTTATAATAAAAGAACAATGAAATAATCAGCAGATAAAAATTCCGGATTTTAATTTTACGGTAAATCAGCGCAAAAACAAGGTAGATAATGGCAAAGAAAATCCAGAACGAAGCCTGAGTAAATATCAGGGGAAACGCTTCGGAAAAAGTAAATATTTCCCTGAGCCGGTTCATGGTTTGCCAGTTAATTTGTTAAGAATTGTACCAGGTTCATATCCAAAGGCTATTTCCCACTTAGATGCCAGTGCTGTTAAAAGTAAATCAGCTTTAATGCTGTAGCCTAAAGGTGTAAAATGAATTCGGTCGCGGGGCATCAGTTTGTTGTTATACCAGCGCTGCGATGAGCCCAAACCACCCATTATGGCATAAAAATCCCAGACAGCAGCGTTGTATTCTGCTGCAAGTTTATGAATTATTTCCTGCTGTACGACAGTATTTCTATTGGGGTGCTTTCGCCTGTAATATGAGTCGTTGGGAACAGTTAATAAAAGAGCACATTCAGGATTGATTTTCAATACCGAATCGAGCAATGACTTATAGTACTCTCTGTATTTATCGGCCTTAAAATCTGTTGTATATGCATCGTTGGTGCCAATAGAAACAATAAAAAGATCAGGTTTATACAATGACAATTGCTTATAAAATAATCCGCAGCGGGCAAATGATTCAAAACTTGCTCCATTTACTCCAATGGATGTATATTGCACACCTGGCATTGAATTTTGCAACTCAATTCCCATAAGGTTAAAACCACGATCTACAATGCTGTCGGAATAGCTGATAATCAGGCTTGCTGTTTGCATGGTGTCAGATAGTACATACTCTCTTATTGCAAAATCGCTGAGAACAGTATCTGATGTAATTCTCACCAGGCTATCTGTCAACCTCACACAATATGCAGAGGGATCAGCATCGGTAAACAACCTGATTTTGTCAAAGTAATAAGGTTTAAGGACATTGTTTTTGTGGTTGGCTTTGATAACCAGCGTATCAGAATCTGCAATCAGTGTAACATTTATCCCGGTTAACCCCCAGGTTGCGCTATCACTTTTGACTGCAGACCTGTATCGTTGCCATTTTTCCTTGTTTCCTGAAACAGAATAATTGCCCGGATTATTGGTTCCCGCCAGCCTGTAAGGGAAAATCAGTCCACGCGGAGATTCGTTGAAAGGGCTGTTGTTTCTGAGATATTCCCTGATTTTATTGGAATAGGCATCGGCCTGAATGTGCGACCCGCCAATGTGAATGATTTGCAGACTGTTTTGTTTCCCTTTGTAAATACTGTCAAGGCTGACCAGGAATTTATTGAAATTCGCCGAAGAATCGGCGTATTGCAATACATTGTACTCTTCTTTAATCAAATGACCCAGACTGGGCCTGATGCTGTCGAGCAGATATTTCTGAGCAAGAAGTTCCTGTGAAAATAAAAAGGTAAAAAGGATTATTATTCTGATTTTCATTTTTTTAGGTCAAGATAAAATGCAGTAAAGAATAGTTCAGAAATAATTCGGGTTCCTTTTGGCGAGAAGTGAGTATAATCATTGGCTGCCAGACCTTGTTCTACCCAATAAGCCATGGAATTTTCGCCTCCCATGGCTTCATACATACTCCAGTAAGCCCAACCGTTTGACAAACATGTGTTTTTCAGTTGACGGTCAAGATAGGGCAGGAGAGGGTAGGTTGCCATGCTTCCGTTCATCATGGTACTCATATCCGACGGTCCGATAAAAATTACTTTGGCACCCGGAATTTGCCTCAAAACCCATTTTATATTTCCTGAAAGGTATCGGGCATAATTGTCAATGGCAGCAGAATCTTTTACATATGGAACTGTATTCCCACCATACTGAAAAATTACTATTTCGGGATTCAATCTGGCAGCCATAGCTCTGAACGACTGAGGGTTAATTGAGTTAAATACTGTTCCTGAAGCACCACGCATGGCGATATTATCAAGACTAATCCCTGAATTTCCATCAAGGGTTATTCCATAAAAATCAGGACTTACCCTGCTTTCCAGTTCAATTTTAATTTCGTCGGGCGTGGTGTTGGTAAGAATTTCAAAGCAATGGTAAGCTTTATCGGCAATTAACCGGTTTTCAGTGACAGGTCCCTGCCCGGTAGATACGGTTATTTTTACCGGATAGGCTGCATTTCCATAATGAAGTCCGATTTTATTAAAACGGCGCAGATTTCCATAAGCGCTTTTGGAGGGGCGAATTATAATTTCGGCTTTTACCCAGGCCAGAGAATCATACATAACGCTATCTACCTGATAGTGATCAAAGGCCGTAAATCTTGACAATGAGGCATACAAGCCGTAATTTTTATCGTGTGTTTTTGCTTGTGTGGGATCAAAAGCTGCATATCTCAGCCAATGGTCGCTCACAATTATCTCGGCAGCCATTTGATGATACACCTGCCGTATGGGTAAAAACCCTGGTCCGCTGCCACCATATACCGATTGAAGCCTGTTTCGCAGATAACCGGAGATTCTGTCGCCTTCAAGCTGTGAATCGCCATAGTGTAAAATTCTGCATCTGCCTGAAGAGAGTAAACCTGCAATTTCGCTTTTTAATTGTGGATTATTCGAAGGATATGAAATCCTTTCGAGATTTAAGGTATCAATTTTCGAAAAATCGGGGATGGATTTGGCCAGCAACGGCTCCGGCACACCTGTATCCAGAAGCATGATTACGCTGTCGGCCTTGAGGTTTTCAATCTTTTTCCCGGCATCTAAAAAGGCATCTATGGTTGGATATTTTATCAGTAGTTTTTCAGTGCCAAAGCCCTGTTCTTTCCTCATTCCCGGAAGCTCAACCGATCTGCTCAGCAATGTTACCAGCAACAATGCCCCGAGAACAGAAAATACAAACAAACTTATCTTCAGGGGCTTCATTATTTGAGATTACTTTTGAAACGGTTTATTTGAATTTAAGCAAAACAACGCTTTTTTGTTGAGATTCAGAGCTGGTTTTTTTCAGTCGTAAAGACATAAAAACTCTCTTGTATTTCCGCAAAAATCAAGAAATTTGACAAAATCCTGATATTCAACAACAAGAGAAGCGGTATTGTCATTAGGATGAAAACTGATCCGGGGATTCTGGCTTAAATTCTCATCTAAAAACAGATGAACGTGTTTGCCGGTATCATGTATGAGTCCAAACGGAGAGACTGAACCTGGCTTTAAACCAAGATATTTTCCCATTCGCTCTTCTGATGCGAAACTGAGTTTACCTTGTTTCAATCGCTTCTCCAGGTCGTGAATTGCCAGTGACTGCCTGTGGTCGAATATCACCAGGTAATGCCTGTTGCCTTTGTGATTTCTGAAGAAAAGATTTTTGCAGTGAGTTGTGTTTTCAATATCTTTCCAATACTGAACAGCCAGCTCAATGGTGGGTGCCGGCGGATGTTCATGATATTCAAAACTTATACCCAGCTGGTCAAGTATTTGATAAAGCAACGGATCGCCATTCATAACTCGTGCAACAAAATCAGATTATATAGCCAGATTATCAAGTGATTGAATGGCCTTTTCAATTCTGCGCAGGGTTTCAGTTTTTCCCAGCAAGGCAATTATTGCTGCCACACCCGGGCCAAAACTTCCGCCAACCAGCACCAAACGCAGTGTATTCATCACCTGGCCCATGCCCAACTCATTGTCGTGAATAAATGCTTTGACAATAGTTTCAACCGACTCTGCCGAGAAATCAGCAGCGGCATCCAACACAGCAGCCAATTGCCTTAAAAGGGCCGGGGTTTCAGGTTTCCAGAACTTCTGTACTACTTTTTCGTCGTATGATTCCGGCTCAGTAAAGAAAAACCATGACTGATTCCATAAATCGGGCAATAAAACAACCCGCTCACGGGTAATGCGGCATACCTCAGAAGCATAGGATTTATCGGCAGAAATTCCCTTTTCTTTCAGAATGTCAATCAGGTGTGTTGACAGATTTTCATCCGTTAATTCCTTAATATAGTGATGATTGAACCATTTGGCCTTTTCAGGATCAAATTTTGATCCCGATTTTCCAACTCTTTCTATTGAAAAGGCATCAACCAGTTGTTCCATACTGAATATTTCCTGTTCGGTGCCGGGATTCCAACCTAAAAAAGCCAGCATATTAATAAAAGCTTCAGGCAGGTAACCCGATTCCCGATAACCCGATGATACCTCGTTGCTGAAAGGATCTGTCCATCTGAGCGGGAATACCGGAAAACCAAGTCTGTCACCATCTCGTTTGCTTAACTTCCCATTTCCATCAGGTTTAAGCAACAGCGGAAGATGCGCAAACTGAGGAGCTTCCCAACCCAGATATCTGTACAACAGCACATGCAAGGGTGCTGAAGGAAGCCACTCTTCACCACGGATCACATGGGTTATTTCCATGAGATGATCATCCACAATATTGGCCAAATGATAAGTCGGCATTCCATCAGACTTAAACAATACCTTATCATCAAGCCTTGATGAGTGTACCTTTACTTCACCGCGTATAATATCATCTACCTGAATTTCTTCATTTTCAGGAATCAGTATCCTGATAACAAAAGGTTCTCCTGAATTAAGTCTTTTTTCGGTTTCCTCCTTGCTCAAAGTCAGGGAGTTGACCATTTCGCCCCGGGTAAAGGCATCGTATTGAGGAGTGGCCACTCCACGTGCTTTCAGGCGTTCGCGCATGGCCTCAAGTTCTTCGGGAGTATCGAATGCATAATATGCTTTCCCAGTATTGATAAGCACATCGGCAAATTCACGGTAAAGTTCCTTGCGTTCACTCTGGCGGTATGGTGAGTGGGGTCCACCTACACCAACTCCCTCGTCATAGGCAATGCCACACCATTTCAATGATTCAATAATGTAATCTTCGGCACCCGGCACATAGCGCGTCTGGTCAGTATCTTCAATGCGAAGAAGAAATTTTCCGCCGTGTTTTCTGGCAAACAAATAGTTATACAAGGCAGTACGAACACCGCCAATATGCAGCGGGCCGGTTGGGCTGGGGGCAAATCTTACTCTTACTTCGTTCATCAATGTAACAATTTAACCCTGCAAAGATAGGAAAAGCGCTTCATTATGACAGAAGTGAGCTGAATATAACATTTGTTTAATGACCGGGCTGAGTTTACACTTGTGCAGAAAAGCAAACTAAAAGAATTTATCGTTTTGGCATCCATTTCAATATATTTGCACCGAAAGCAATTCAACTATTTTACCATCAGTTAAAAATCTATTTTACCATGAAAAAACACATCATCATCCTGTTTTTCAATGTTTTAATATTTCCTGGCTCTTTGCTTTTTGCACAACCCGGGAAAGGAGACATTAATGTAACAATACGGGGAAGTATTTACAAACTGCAAAATCAAACCGGAGCAATTGCCAATGTAACAGCTGTAAAAGAACAGCATTTTTCTATTACCCCTTCCGTTGATTACTTTGTATCTGATCATGTTTCAATCGGATTTGAGTTTGGCATTGCAAAGCAAAAACAAAACATTTTCAACAACTTTTTTACATCTTCTTACTACATGGAGTCAGATGCGCGGGTTGAAGCACTGGTTTATCAGCCTTCATTAAGGATTGGTTTTGTATTAAAACCTGCAAAAAACCTTCATTTACAGTTTTTTTCCTCGGTCAATTACGCTCACATCAACCAAACGGATTCAATTACAATTCTCGGAGGAACTATTAATATACCGGGCTGGCCAAGCACTTCCAACTTAAATTTGCTTGAACCAGTCTGGATTGACAAAAAAACAGAAACTCATGTTTTGAGTGTTTCAGTTTATCCACAGTTAACGTATTATATCTCAGAAAGAGTAGGGTTAAACTTAATAGCCGGCGGGGCAGAATTTGGTTTTTATGACTGGGACGAGGAAAACAATTACTGGCTGATAAGTTTCAGCCCTAAATACTGGAGGGTGGGTTTGAATGTGGTTTTTTAAATCTGCTATTGCGTAAAATTTTGACACTCATTCACTTCCGGATGATTATCAGTTTATTGGAATATCAGATAAATTTGCTGGTCTTTCTATTCTGAAGCAATAAGGGTCAAACCATTAATCATAAGCCCTTTCAACCATTTTTAGAAATATTTAACAGCAAACAAACCCGAATTGATGTAACTTTGTTGGTTAAGTATCGTTAATTCTGTAAACCCCTGCCATATATGGCTTCACCTGCTACCCGGAAAGTTAAAATTCCCAAATACAGAACCGGCAGAATTTTCCTTTTCCCGATTCTGTTGTATTTTCTTTTGGTTTTCCCGGTTCTGGGATTTATGCTGCTGAAAAGTTTTCCTGAGATACAGGAGAAAAGAGGATTTTCTTCGGTGATAAAAATTGACTCCACCGAATTTGAAAATATCAGGCAGAATGGCGATCCTGTTGTAAGTTTTCAGAAAGGATTTGAAGCCGGTTTGAATTCAAAGAAACTTGAAAAAACTAATGACAGTGTTGATTTGACTGTAATTGCTGATAGTTTGACGGCTTTGCTTGACTCCATTCCGGCTGACAGTGTACAGGTCACAAATTCCAATAAAACATCTTCAGGTAAAAGAGGAGCATCAAGCGCTTTTTCTTCTTCAATTTCAAATCTTTTTAATTATGTTCTGATAATTTCTACACTGGCAGGGCTGCTGGTAAATTATCCATTTAAGAGGTATTTCAGGCGAAAAAGGCTCAGAAAATCCATTTCGCCGCGTTTATACAGATATTGCAGAAAATTCCTGCTCTATACACCCATCATTAACAGTGGTATTGTTTTCATTGCTTTCACTATAGTGCATGGAATCATGATTTTCCATTTGCTATCAGCAAACGATCTTGAGTATGATACAGGCAGAAGACTGTTTACCAATTACTTATTTATTTCGTTGGTTGCATCTCTGCTCACGGTGCTGTTTATTTATTTCTGGCAAAAGCATAGGGTTCATATCAAATACATAGAGCATATTTATACCCGCGACGAGCTGCAGAAAAGGATTTTTGGGAAAAATCATGGTAAAATCAGAAACCGGCTATACATAGCCAGCGCCATGACAACCTTATTACCACTTACGATAGTATTGTTGTATCTCATTTTGAGCCTTACGCCGGTAAAAGAAATGGGAGAGTTATCGCAGGAACAGATGAAAATAGTACTTGGACGGCTGGTAGATATACTAGGGCCAGAAGCCGATGTTGAGAAGCTGTTTAACTCAGATGGTTTCAACGGTTTGTATTATATCAGTGCCCTGGATAATGCATTGATGTTCGGGGGTATTTTAAGTGGTATTTTTGTTTCTTTTATATATATTCTGTTTTTTGTAAACTGGTCAACGGCTGGTATTGTAAGTCCTGTGAATGAGCTTGTTACGAGTATGAGAAAAACCGGTGAAGGGATGCTCGACAATTATACCATTGTTAGGACCAACGACGAAATAGGGGTGATGTCCGAAGGTTACAATATGATGACTACCCGGCTCAGGGATTATATATTCAGAGTATCCCAGATGAACGAGGCTTACAGCAGGTTTGTACCCAATCAGTTTCTGGAATTTCTTGGAAAAGAGAACTTTGTTGACATTCAGCTGGGCGATCAGGTTCAAAAGGAAATGACTGTTCTGTTTTCTGATATCCGCGGTTTTACCGAGTTGTCAGAATCCATGACACCCAAAGAAAATTTTGATTTTATCAATCATTATCTGGGGTACATGGAACCAGTGATCCGAGAGAATAACGGCTTCATTGACAAGTTTATAGGTGATTCTATAATGGCATTGTTCCACGTGAAAGTAGACGATGCGATTGATGCAGCGATACAAATGCGTAAGACTCTTAACCGGTTTAACGAGGATCGCACCGATCAGGGCAAACCACCTATTGACGCAGGAATTGGCATACACACAGGTAATCTCATGCTGGGAGTAGTAGGCGGCGAAGGCCGCATGGATGGTACGGTTATCTCTGATGCTGTAAATCTGGCTTCCCGGCTGGAGGGGCTTTCTAAAATTTATCATGTTAATATTATCATCAGTGAGGATACCCTCATCAAACTCGAAAATCCATCAAAATATAGTTTCAGGTTTCTGGATATTGCCAGGGTAAAAGGTAAAAAGGAAGCAGTTTATGTTTTTGAGGTGCTCGACGGAGAGCCGGAAGAAATCAGAAACCTGAAAATTGAAACCAAATCGCTGTTCGGAAAAGGTATTGACTTATATAAAAACAAAATGTTTGAAGATGCCCTTGAGGTTTTCTCAGAGGTAGTCAAAATTAATGCAAATGACAGTGTAGCAGCATTTTACATTAACCGTTGCAAACGTAACATCACACGCGGCATTCCTGACGACTGGAGCGGAATTGAGGTATTCGATGCAAAATAATTGCTTTTATGTTTGTATCGTATTATCTCAATGCTATTGGGTTTATATTTAATTTTGTAAACTAAGGCCAGAATGGTCTTCTTCTGCTTAAATTTCTTCCAAACCTGGCTTGATTTCAGGCCATAAATGATTGTCTGAATAGCAAACTCAGTTGCTCAACCCAAACCGAACATGAACAACAACTATAATATACTTCTCTCGAAACTTGATGCATTCATCAGGAAATACTACACCAACCGGCTAATCAGGGGAGGGCTTTACAGCATTGCCCTGCTGGGTTCCTTCTTTTTGATTTTTACTTTACTTGAATCTGTTGCCTGGTTTTCAACAACAGTAAGAACTGCGTTGTTTTACTCATACCTTGCCGGGGCAGTATTGATTTTGGTTAGTTTTGTTATCATCCCAGTATTAAAACTGGTCAGGGCGGGTAAAAGGATTTCACATGAATACGCAGCCGAAATTATAGGAAATCATTTTCCCGAAGTGAAGGATTCCCTCCTTAACATATTACAGCTCAATGCTTTATCTTATTCAAATACTGAAAATCAAGAGCTTATAATAGCTGGTATAAACCAAAAGTCTGACCGTTTGCGCCCTGTTCCATTTGCTTCGGCCATTGATTTGTCAAAAAACCGAAAATATCTTCCTTTTGCCTTACCCCCGGTGCTTGTACTGGCTGTCTTGCTTTTTGCGTCTCCTACTACCATCACCAACCCGGGCAAACGTTTACTCAACCACAACATTGCTTTTGAAAAGCCCATGCCTTTCGATATTATTGTTGAAAACAGTGACCTTAAGGCAATTCAACAGGAAGATTTTGAACTTAAAGTCCGTGTAAAAGGTGAAACATTGCCCGATCAGTTAACACTCATTACCAATGGCAGTGAAATTCTAATGCAAAAAGACAGCAAACTGAATTTCAGCTATAATTTCAGGAAAGTTCAAAAAGATCAGCGTTTTGTTATTTCAGCATCAGGATATACAACAGCTACTTATGAACTAAAGGTTTACCCCAGGCCGGGAATTATAAATTTTGAGATTGAATTAAACTATCCGGCGTATACCAGAATTACTGATGAAATCATTCAAAATTCCGGGGATCTGGTCGTTCCGCAAGGCACAACAGCTACCTGGAAATTCTATACCCGCGACACCCGGAATGTAAACTTCTTTGCAGATGATAAACTTACGCAGCTTGAATCAGGAAGTTCAAATACTTTCAGCTTTTCGCGCAAACTGATGCAACCGTTTGTATACGCGCTCAGCCTGAGTAATGAATACATGAAAGGCTCTGATTCGATGTCATTCAGCATAAATGTTATCCCCGATTTACACCCAACAATTATTGTAGATGAATACCGCGATTCTGTTTATGACAACCGTCTTTACTTTAAAGGGCTGATAAAAGATGATTACGGATTCAGCAAATTGGAGTACCGCTTGTCAAGGATACGGGACGACCGCACCGAATCAGCAGAAATTTCACTCCCTGTTATCATTGATAAGCAAAATACTGCACAAAGTTTTTATCATTATTTTGATCTGGCTGACGCAGGTTTACAGCCGGGAGAAGAAGTTGTTTATTATTTTGAAATCTGGGACAACGATGCTATTAATGGCAACAAGTCGGCCCGTTCGCAAAAAATGACTTTCAGGGTGCCAACTTTGGAAGAAATCAATGAAATGGTAAAAAAGAATCAGGAAAATGTAAAAAGTGACCTTGAAAAGGGGCTGGATGAGGCAAAAAAGCTACAAAAAGACATTGAAAGTCTTCAGAAAAATCTTTTTGAGAAGAAAAATCTGAATTTTCAGGATAAAAAGCAAATTGAAGATCTGCTCAACAGGCAAAAATCGCTGCAGAAACAGGTGGAGGAAATGATCAAACAGAATGAGAGCAGCAATAAAAAAGAGAGTCAGTACAAGGAAGTAAATCAAAGTATAGTTGAAAAACAGCAGCAATTAGAGAAGCTGTTTGAAGAAATTATGTCTGATGATATGAAGAAACTCTTTGAAGAATTGCAAAAAATGATAGAAGAGATTGATAAAAACAAGCTTGACGATGTTCTGGACAAGATGAAATTCAGTGCAGAAGATCTTGAAAAATCTTTGGACAGAAATCTAGAGCTTTTTAAACAACTTGAGTTTGATAAAAAGCTTACAGAAACCATTGATCGCATAAATCAACTGGCAGAAGAACAAAAGAAGCTGGCAGAAGAGACCAGGGAAGCAAAAAAAGATCAGGCAGAAACTCTTTCGAATGAACAAAAGAAGATTGAAGACGAATTTAAGAAAATAGGGGAGGAGCTAAAAGAGCTTCAGGAGAAAAACAAAGAACTGGAAGAGCCCAATAACTTTAAAGTTCCTGAAGAAAAACAGTCAGAGATTCAAAAAGAACTTGAGCAAAGCGAGCAGAATCTGAAACAAAATCAGATGAAAAAAGCTTCCGAAAGTCAGCAAAATGCTGCTGAAGATATGGAAGAAATGGGAGCTATGCTTGCTGAGATGCAGGAGGAAATGGAAGAAGAAGAGCTTGGAGAAGATATTGACGCATTACGCATGATTCTTGAAAATCTTGTTCGTACTTCTTTTGACCAGGAGAATTTAATGCAACATTTGGCAAAACTTGGCAAAAATGACCCTCGTTACGGCAATGTAACCGAAAGGCAAAAATCAATAAAGGACAATCTGTTGATGATTGAAGACTCTTTGTTTGCTTTAAGTAAGCGTCAACCTATGATTGAATCCTTTGTAAACCGTGAAATAAGTGCCATTAATGACAATGTTCGTCAAACCATGGATGCTTTGGGAGCCAGAGCATTTTCAAATGCATTGGGCAAGCAGCAGTATGTTATGACGTCGGTTAATAATCTTGCTTTGTTGCTTGCTGAGTCTCTCAAACAAATGCAGCAAAATATGTCGATGAAGTCTTCGGGTAAATCAGGAAAGAGTTGCCCTATGCCCGGGCAAGGTAAACCTTCGGCAAAATCTATGCGGCAGATGCAGGAAAAGCTTAATCAGCAAATGGAAGCAATGAAAAAAAGTCTGGAAAAGGGGAAAAATGAGAAAGGAAAAGGTGGTCAGGGAGGCATGAGTGAGCAGTTTGCACGTATGGCTGCCGAACAGGAAGCTTTGCGGAAACAGCTACAGGAATACCGCGACCAAATGCAAAAAGAAGGAAAACTTGGTGATAAGGGCATGAATAAGATGCTTCAGGATATGGAGCGAACCGAAACTGAACTTGTAAATAAGATTTTGAACCAGGAAACCATGCGCAGGCAGGAGGAGATTCTCACCCGCTTACTGGAATCGGAAAAAGCTGAAATGCAACGTGAGCAGGAAGAACGCCGGGAGTCGAATGAAGGCCGGGATATACCACGCCCAGATCCATCCCGGTTTTTTGAAAATCAGGGGTTGCCCTCACGCGAAACAGAACTTTTGAAAACCATACCTCCATCTATGAACAATTATTACCGGAACAAAGCCAACGAGTATTTTATATCAATTCCGGCGAAATAACTGATTTTTTCACCCCAACCGGCCTGAGTGCCGGTTTTTTTTGCATTACAAGGATCTCAGCTATTGGTAAATAGTTTTTAAACGGAGGCTTGTTGTTTTCAATCATTTCCATTAGGTTTGCAGAAAAAACAGTATGGCTTCAAAAATTGGCTTTTATTCCGAAGATGTCCCTTTTCGATTGTCTGATATCAGGATTAAAAGACTATGGCTTGAAAAGGTTATAGAAAGTGAAGACAAAATCGCTGGTGAAATAAGCTATATTTTTTGTAGTGATGATTATTTATATAAAATGAATGTGCAATATCTTAACCATGATACACTTACCGATGTAATTACTTTTGATTACACAGAAGCCAATAAAATTTCAGGAGATATTTTCATAAGCATACCAAGAGTTGAGGAAAATGCTTCAGAATTTGGAAAGACATTCGCTGATGAGTTAAATCGTGTTATGGTACATGGAATACTTCATTTATGTGGTTATAAGGATAAAACTACCAAGGACGAAAAAATAATGCGTTTAAAAGAAGATGAAAAACTGGAATTATTAAAAATGTGATTCAGGAATTTTCTTTTCTAAATCATGAGTTCCTCTTGCAATTCTTTCGTTTGTCTTACTTTCTGAGTATTGAAGCTTCTATTTATTTCTTCTATTTCTAAAAATTCGATAATAGATTGATGGGTATTTTGAACAGCTTTGGGCTTCATTATATCCTTTATCAGTCGCATCTCAATTATTCGTAATTTTGCAAGCGGGAAAAAACTATGGCTTTTTCGAACTGTTTACCAACGAAAAAGAAGAGGCTTAGTCCTTGAATTTTTTCCATGTTCCACGTGAAACTTTTTCTGATGTTTAAAGAATATGACGTAATTGTTGTAGGTGCCGGACATGCCGGGAGTGAGGCAGCAGCTGCAGCAGCAAATATGGGTTCTTCGGTTCTCTTAATTACCATGAACATGGCTGCTATTGCACAAATGTCGTGCAATCCCGCTATGGGAGGCATTGCAAAAGGGCAAATTGTAAGGGAAATTGACGCAATGGGTGGGTATTCAGGCATTGTTACTGACTATTCCATGATTCAGTTTAGAATGTTAAACAGGTCAAAAGGACCTGCCATGTGGAGCCCCAGAGCCCAAAGCGACAGAATGAAATTCTCTGAAAAATGGAGACTAATGCTTGAATCTACCACAAATGTTGATTTTTGGCAGGATACGGTAACCGGAATCATCACAAAAGATGGCAGGGTAGGGGGTGTTAAAACTTCGATGGGACAGGAAATAAGGTCTAAAGCTGTTATTCTAACCAATGGCACCTTCCTGAATGGTATCATACACATTGGCACCAAGCAGTTTGGAGGCGGCCGTATGGGTGATAAACCCTCACATGGAATTACAGAAAACTTAGTAAACCTTGGCTTTGAATCGGCTCGTTTAAAAACCGGAACACCAGTCAGGGTTGATGGCAGAAGCATTGACTTCAGCAAACTGGAAGAACAACCCGGTGATGAAAATCCTGGTAAATTTTCATATACAGATACACCAAAACTTACGAACCAAAGGAGCTGTTATCTGGCATATACCAGCCCGGTTGTTCATGACATTCTCAGATTGGGATTTGATGAATCTCCTATGTATTCCGGTAGAATTGAGGGCCGGGGGCCGCGTTACTGCCCTTCAATTGAAGATAAAATTGACAGATTCAGCGATAAAAGCAGACATCAGCTCTTTGTAGAGCCTGAGGGATGGGATACTGTTGAATATTACATCAATGGATTTTCTTCATCTTTACCAGACCATATTCAATACAAAGCGCTGCAACGTGTTCCCGGTTTTGAAAATGCAAAGATCTTCAGGCCCGGATATGCCATTGAGTATGACTATTTCCCTCCCTATCAACTAAAATTCACCCTCGAAACACGGTTGATTGAAAATTTGTATTTCGCTGGACAGATAAATGGAACTACTGGTTATGAAGAAGCCGCCGCTCAGGGATTGATGGCAGGAATAAACGCTCATTTGAAGTTAAATGAAAAAGAGCCTCTCATTTTAAAACGCTCAGAAGCTTATATTGGTGTTCTTATTGATGACCTTATTACCAAGGGTATTGATGAACCCTATCGTATGTTTACTTCCAGAGCAGAATATCGCATTTTATTGCGTCAGGACAATGCTGATTTAAGGCTTACCCATCTTAGCAACAGGATTGGACTTGCATCAGATGATAGAGTTAAAAAAGTTGACTTCAAACTAGAGGCAATCCACAAGAGTATTGAATTCCTGAAAAATCTAAGCGTTTCACCTGACGCTATAAATGGGCTACTTGAACTGAAACAAACTGCACCAATATCTCAAAAGGTAAAGCTTGACAATATTGTTTTGAGGCCTCAAATTTCTTTGCTGGAAGTAATTGAAACCATTCCACAGGCAAAAGAGCACTTTGCATCGTTTTCTGAACACCAGGCAGAAATCATTGAAGAAACTGAGATTCTCATGAAATATGAAAGGTATATTGAAAAAGAACGCGAGATTGCTGACAGACTATCAAGAGTTGAAGACATGCCATTAAAACCTGATTTCAACTATCAGGCGCTGCCTTCACTATCTTTTGAAGCGCGTGAAAAACTTTCTAAAATCAGGCCAGCTACCCTTGGACAGGCCAGCAGAATTAATGGAGTTTCTCCTGCTGATATTTCAGTTTTAGTTGTATTTTTGAGCAAATAATCTTTTACTAAAATAATCTATGTTTCACGTGGAACAAACTGAATTTTCTTCAACTTTCCAATGCTTACTATGTGATAATAAGCAATTTACAAAACATCTCACCGTAAAAGACCATTTCTTATCGGGAGAAACATTTGAACTGATTTGCTGTTCGCACTGCGGATTGATTTCAACTACTCCCGGGTTAAAAGAAGAAGACTTGTGGAAATATTATAAATCCGAAAATTACATCTCACACTCTTCAAAAGCTGGCACTACTTTTGAAAAAATTTATCAGGCTGTCAGAAACTACACCATTTCAAAAAAAGTAAAATTAGTTTCAAGGTATTCCAGGGGCAAAAACATTCTTGACATAGGTTGCGCTACCGGAGAGTTCTTAAATGCTTGCAGGCAACATGGGTTTTCTGTGGAAGGGATAGAGCCTAATGAAAATGCCAGACAGATTGCGCTGCAAAATCATAATCTAAGCATCCATGGTTTGGAGATGATCAAATCCCTTTCTGACAATAGTTTTGATGTGATTACATTATGGCATGTTCTTGAACATGTTCCAGATTTGAACGAAAGAATGAAGCAGATTTCACGTCTATTAAAACCAGATGGTACCGTATTTTTAGCATTGCCGAATCATGAGAGTTTTGACGCGAAACACTATCGGGAGTTTTGGGCTGCATATGATGTGCCCAGGCATATTTTTCACTTCAACAAAAAATCACTTGCTTATTTGGCTAACAAATTTAATTTTGTTGTTTCAGATATTCTTCCCATGAAATTTGATTCGTTCTATGTTTCTTTGCTCAGTGAAAAATATAAAACCGGGAAATCGTCGGTTGTTTCAGCAGTATACTTTGGCTTGTTGTCAAATTTTAAAGCAAGAGGCATACAACCCAATCATTCCAGCTTAATTTATGTACTAAAAAAGAAATAGCCGAATTTTAGGCTGTTTTACGCATTAAACACCTTCTTTAGTATCTTTACCCTAAATTTTGAAAAAAAGGCCTGAAAAGGCCTGATTTTTGATTGCATTTAAGTCGCTGTTTTTCTGCACTTTACTAATAATTCTACCATGAACGGTAAAAAATCGAAAACATACCTCTTGTTTTTATCCCTTACGCTATTTTTTGGAGTAGCTTTGGTTTTCTTAAGTCAGTGGGAAAAACAAAAGTACAAACCAGAAAAAGTATCTGCTCAATTTGAGTCGGAATTAAATTCCAGGTATATAGCCGCAGCAAAATTGGCAGAAAAGTTCAGTACCGGAAAAAACGATGATGAAATTGTTAATACATACAACAGTCTTCCTAAAGTTGACAAAACCTTTGGCCTGGAAATTTATAAAAACAATTCGCTGATTTTTTGGAACGATCAGGCTTTTATCGATAATTCCAGGATCAGCAATATTAAAAACAATCGCATACTATATTTGCCCAATGGTATATATCAGTTTTATACATATAAGACCGATAATTATATGATTGTTGTCAGTGATCTGATCAAACATACCTATCCTTATCGCAATAATTATCTATCATCAGGTTTTCAGGAAATTTATAATGTACCTTCGACCTGGACAATTTCGGAAACCGGCGCAGGCTATCCCATCAGATCTTCTGACGGAAATGTACTTCTTTTTCTGAAAGAATCTTCTGAACCTTATCTTTCAGCATCAGGCGAAATATTACTATGGCTCACTGGTTTTCTTTTCATTTTGTTTTCGTCTTTACTTCTGTATTCCACCTATGCAAAGCTTGGTTTCTTCTACACAAACCCCTTCTCGTTTCTTCTATTTGCTGCTGATTTGTTAATTCTCAGAATAATAATCTATTTAATTCATCTCCCCGATTTAATATACATTTCAAGTTTATTTGATCCGGTATATTATGCGTCTTCACAGCTGTTTCCCAATTTGGGTGATTCCTTGATCACCATGTTTGTTGTTCTTTTGATATCCATTTATTTTTTTATTTATAGTAACATATACTTCCATAAACATGGTATTAATAGCAAAATTGACAGGTATTTAACCAGCCTTGTCTATTTCCTCCTGCCTTTAATATATTATTTCAGCATATATTTTATAGATTCCATTTTCATAAATTCTACCTTTGAGTTGAATTTTACAAGAATTCAGGCATTTGGAGTACAGAGCATTCTGGGATTCCTGCTCATTGTATTTACCCTTTCATCCTTTATATTTTTAAGTCTTCCCCTGATCAGACATTTATCTTCAAGAGATAATCCCTTGAAAATTCAAATTGTAATGCTTGCATCATCCGGTGCATTGCTGTTCTTTTTATCCCTGTCCGGAATTTATTCAATACATCCAGTATATCTGATATTTCTGATTTCTTATGTTTTTATTGCCAATTTGCAAATCAGGAAAAACAAATACTTCAATCTGAGTACTTTTATATACATTATTGTAATTCTAACTGCTGCTTCAGGATACAGCCATTTCAGTAATCTTGAGGAAAAAGAAAGAAATGAAAGGAAATTGCTGGCCCTGAGAATATCCTCAGACCGCGACAATGTAGCTGAATACATGTATCAGCAAATGGAACTGCAAATGAAGGCCGACCTGGCTCTCAAATCATTTATAGATTCTGCCTATGCCGACTTCAGACTTGAACAGGATGTTAAAACCTATATCCGTAACAATTACCTCAAAGGCTACTGGAACCGCTATCTTGCTCAGATCACACTTTGTTACCCTGATAAAACGCTGAAAATAAAACCATCTGATCTGGTAATCGGATGCAGTAGATATTTTGAAGACATAATCAAGGATCTTTCTGAACCAACACAAAACGAGAATCTGCACTTTATTTCTGAATCCTACGACGCCAGTACATACATTGCGGCAATACCTTTTTCATTGCCCGGCGATAGTATGGCCGGACAAATGAAAATAATAATAGAATTCTACAAAAAATATGTCCCCAAAGGTCTTGGCTATCCGGAACTGCTGCTCGATAACTCTGCCACTGCCTATACTGATATTTCGGGGTACTCCTATGCAATCTTTTCGGGAAAAGAACTGGTTAAGAATGTCGGAGAATATAACTACAGTGAATATGATGCATTGATTTTGAGCGATTCAACCGATGGAAAATTTTACGACAGATCAGGATACAGTCATCTGGTTTATAAAATTGATAATGGCAGGTCTATTATAATAAGCAAACAAAAAAACAAACTCATTGATAAATTAACCCCCTTTACGTATCAGCTTACCATGCATGTGTTTCTGCTTTTGATTGCTTATCTTATCTTCAGACTCATCAAGCCATCACTGCATCAATCACCAGATTTAAAAACCCGGTTGCAGATTATGACAGTGCTGCTTATATTATTTGCGTCAGGAATCATAGGCCTTGTTACCGTTAACAATATTATTGAGCAGAACACAAAGAAAAACAAAGATGTACTTAGCGAAAAAACACATTCCGTTCTTATAGAACTTGAACATAAACTATCCAGCGTAGATATTTTCGATATTTCACAACAAGCCTATCTTCAGGAGCTGTTAACCAAATTTTCGCTGATCTTTTTCAGCGATATTAATCTATATGATCCAACGGGCACACTGATGGCATCATCGAGAAAAGAGATCTTTAATGAAGGCCTGAAATCAATAAAAATGCAAAGGGAGGCCTATAATGAACTTGCTGTAAAGAAACGTACACTATTTATTATGGAAGAGGAGATTGGAAGTTATTCATACCTTTCTGCTTACATTCCATTCCGTAACAATGAAAATCAAACCACAGCATTTATCAATCTTCCGTATTTCGCCCGACAGCAGGAAATACAGCAGGAGATATCTTCTTTCCTGGTAACAGTAATTAACATTTATGTAATACTTACTGCTTTTGCAATTCTGGTTTCTTTGCTGATTGCCGGATATTTAACCCGGCCTTTACAATTGATACGTGATAGATTCAGCAAATTAAATCTGAACTCAGGTATTGAGAAAATAGAATATAGCCGGAATGATGAGTTGGGCGATCTGATTAATGAATACAATATTATGGTTGAGAAACTTGCTGAAAGTGCAGCACAACTTGCCCAATCAGAGCGGGAAAGCGCCTGGCGGGAGATGGCAAGGCAGGTTGCACATGAAATAAAAAATCCGTTGACACCCATGAAGCTTAGCATTCAGCACCTGCAAAGAGCATGGCATGATAAAGCACCCGACTGGCCGGCACGTTTGGAAAGAATCACTCAAACCCTAATTCAGCAAATCGATAGCCTCTCAGCAATTGCATCTGCATTTTCTGATTTTGCAAAACTGCCGGCTGCAAGCAATAGCAAAATAGATTTAACATCCGCGTTAAGAGCCAGTATTGCACTGTTTTCAACCTACCAGCATATTAATATCCTGTTTAATGTTCCGGAAAAAGCTTGTTTTGTTTTTGCTGATGAGAAGCAGCTTTCACGTGTCTTTGTGAATCTGCTTACCAATTCGGTTCAGGCAATTCCTCAGGGTAAGGCAGGAAATATAACCATTCAGCTTTTCAGCAAATCCGGGTTGCACCATATCAGAATAACCGATGATGGCACTGGTATGTCGGAAGAACAACAGAATAAAGTATTTTCACCTAATTTTACCACCAAATCCAGCGGCATGGGCCTTGGCCTGGCGATGGTAAAAAATATTGTGGAATCTGCAGGAGGCAGCATTTCTTTCAAATCCAGACAAGGAGAAGGAACTACTTTTGAAATAGTGCTTCCCGAATATAATGCCGGCAATTGATATGGCCATTAACCCACTTAAGAAACTTGCAGGACAAACGGCCATTTACGGATTGCCGACCATTGCAGGCCGTCTTCTTAATTATCTTCTTGTACCACTGTACACAAGAGCCTTTTTGCCTGCAGAATATGGTGTAGTAACCGAAATGTATGCATATGTAGCCTTTGCATTCATTTTACTTACCTATGGTATGGAAACAGCTTTCTTCAGGTTCAGCACTCAGGAAAGCGACCGAAACAGGGTATATGGAACTGCTCTTTCATCTGTAACAGTAACCTCATTTATCTTTGTGATTGCAGGTTTATTGTTTTCCGGTAATCTGGCTCAGGCAATGGGTTATTCAGGACATCCAGAATACATAAGGTGGTTTGTGCTTATACTTGCTACCGATGCCATTACTTCCATACCGTATGCCAATCTGAGGCTGGAGAACAAAGCTTTAAAGTTCGCTTTCATTAAAATAATCAATATAGCGACCAATATAGGATTTAATCTGTTGTTTATAGTTCTGATTCCTTACCTTTTGAAAAATCACGCAGACTCAGCGGTTACAGGCTTATTCAAACATATTTATAATCCTGCAACCGGAATCGGGTATATATTTATTTCGAATCTGATTGCCAGTGTGCTGACATTTGCGCTGCTGCTTCCAGATATTCTGCGAAAAAGCGTTAAACCCGATCCTGAATTGCTCAAACGCATGTTATCATACGCCTGGCCATTGCTTATATTCGGGTTTGCAGGAATAGTAAATGAGACTTTTGACAGAATTATTTTAAAACATTTGTTGCCTGATGAGTCAAATCCAATGGCACAGCTCGGTATTTACGGTGCTTGTTATAAAGTTTCCATATTGATGACTCTTTTTATTCAAACTTACCGCTATGCTGCAGAACCCTTTTTCTTCGATCAGGCAGCGAAAAAAGACGCCAGAGAAACCTATAGCCGAATGATGCACCTTTTTGTAATTGTATGCTTGTTCATATTCATGTCAATTATGATGTATGAAGATATAGTTATACGGTTTATCGGGCCCGAATACAGGGAGGGCAGGGGAGTAATACCTGTTTTGCTTCTGGCGAACTTGTTTCTGGGAGTTTTTTATAATCTGAGCGTTTGGTTTAAACTTACAGATAATACCCGTAAAGGGGCTGCCATCTCGATAATCGGGGCAGGAATCACCCTGATTTTAAACTTCTTGTTAATACCCTTGTTTGGCTATATGGGCGCAGCCTGGGCTACTTTGATTTGTTACGCCTCCATGATGGTAATTTCTTATGTATGGGGCCAGAAGTATTACCGTATTAACTACAATCTGAAAGGGGCTGCAATTTATTTACTGGTAAGTCTCGTTCTATATGGTGGTTTTACATTGATTAAGACCGATTCCTTACCTCTCAGCTTAATAACCGGAACTTTACTTCTGCTGGTATTTATTACCCTGGTAGCCTACCGCGAGAAAAGGTTTCTGCGAAGGGTAATTCTCAAAGTCTGAGAGTCAATTTACCTTTTGCTTATTTTTGTAAAAAATTTAACTCAGCGCTCAAATTCAGCGACACTTTGAACATGACAATCAAAATAGTAAATAAATCCAGCAATGCCTTGCCTGCATATGAAACCAAAGCATCGGCGGGTATGGATCTCCGTGCATTTTTAGATCAGCCGGTTGTTATACAACCGCTTGAACGTGCCATAATACCTACAGGACTTTTTATTGAACTTCCTTTAGGATTTGAGGCTCAGGTGAGACCCAGAAGCGGTTTGGCTGCCAAATCAGGAATTACTGTACTCAATTCGCCAGGAACCATTGATGCAGATTACAGGGGAGAAATTAAAATTATTCTTGTCAATCTGTCAAAAGAAGCCTTTTCCATTAATAACGGAGACAGGGTGGCACAAATGATTATTTCAAGGCACGAACAAGCCGAATGGTTGGAAACTGTGCAGCTTGAAGAATCAGAAAGGGGAGCCGGAGGTTTTGGCCATACCGGTACCAAGTAATAAACATTCCGGAAAACGGAAAAATAACTGAAAAATGTCCCTGAAATTTTCAAAATATCTTCTGCTGTTAATACTTATTCCGGTATTCGGAGTTTCTCAGGATCTGCCCGAAGGAGGTGAGGATATCCTTAATAAGGATCAGATAAGGCTGTTAAGAGAGAAACAAAAAGCCGACAATCTCTTTTTTGATGCCAACCGGGCAAAGCTCACCGACCAACCCGAAAAAGCTTTCAGGCTTTTTAAGGAATGTGTGGAAAACGACCCTTCCAATGATGCCGCCTGGTATGAGTTGTCGCAGTTGTATTACGCTTCAGGAGATGCCGCCGGCGCAATTGATGCTGCTTCAAAGGCTTATGGTCTTGTTCCAGGAAATACGTGGTACAGCCTGTCATTAGCCATACTGTATCAGAATAACAATCAATTTGAAGAAGCAAAGAGTATATATGAAATCCTGCTCAGGAACGAGCCTGGCAATATTGATTACGCATTTGACCTGGCCAATATCTGGTTAAAATTAAACAAACCTCAGGAGGCCATTAAGGTTTACGACCAAATGGAATCAAAACTCGGCGTGAATGAAGACCTGAGCATGCGCAAGCACAAGATTTATCTGGCCACCGGAAAATCGAAAAAAGCGCTGGAGGAACTGGAAAAGCTGGCTAAAGCAAACAACTGGGACAGCCGCATTCTTTCCATGCTTGCAGAGTATTACAATCTCGAAGGTAAACAAGAAGAAGCCCTGAAAACATATAAGCGTATTCAGGAAGTTGACCCCGAAAATCCCTACATCAACATTTCGCTGGCTGACTTTTACCGGCAGCGAGGTGAATTGAAGATGGCAATGGAATCACTGAAAAAAGGTTTTGCTAATCCTTATCTTGATTCAGATACAAAGATTCAGGTGATGATGTCGTACTTTTCCCAGATTGGAGAATATGATGATTTGCAGTCCGACATCACAGAATTATCTCTTATTTTGGTGGAACTGCATCCGAATGAGCCCAAGGTAATGATGTTCAGGGGAGAAGTGCTGATGTTCAATGAAAATTATCAGGAAGCTATTACGGTTTATCAAAAACTGGTTGAACAGGAACCAGGCACTTATCAGATCTGGGAAAATCTGTTGCGGGCACTTGCAATAACCGAAGACAATGTGTCATTGGCGAAATATTCAGAACAAGCCACAGGACTATTTCCTATGCAGCCCCTGCCTTATTATTTTAACGGCGTTTCAAATTATCTCCTTAAGAAATATGATGATGCTGTAAAAGCTTTAAATTCAGGGGTAAAATTGGTGGCCGGAGATAAAAAACTGGTTTCAGATTTCTATAGTCTTATTGGAGATGCTTATCACTCGGCAGGTAACAGCAGTGCATCTTATGAGGCATATGAAAAGGCACTCAAAGCAGTTCCGGAAAATGCACTGGTATTAAACAATTATGCCTATCATCTTTCCCTGGAAGCTGCTCAGTTAGACAAGGCCGCTGAAATGGCTCAAAAGGCGCTTCAGTTAGACCCGGGCAATTCATATTATCTCGACACCTATGCCTGGGTATTATACAAACAGGGTGATTATTCAAAAGCTCTCAACTATATCGAACAAGCCTTGAATGCTGGAAAAGAAGACAGTGCGACAGTGCTCGAACACTATGGTGATATTCTGTATCGCCTCAACCGCAAAGAAGAAGCTTTTGATAAATGGAAAAAAGCTGCAGAAGCCGGCGAAGGCTCAAAGTTTCTGGAATCAAAAATAAAAGACTCAAAACTTTATGAATAGGATCAGGTTCAGAAGTTTTATTCTTTGGGCTGTAATTGCCACTGCCCTGTATTCGTGCAACCCGGTTAAAAGAGTAATAAGAGCACCCCTCAAGGAGCAGGGAGCTGAATTCCTTTTTGAAAACCTGAAAAAAAATGAACTCAAATACGATTATTTGTCAGCCCGCTTTTCGGCTTCGTTTGTAAAAGACAAAAATAAAACGGCCTTCAGCGGGCAGATTAGAATACAGCGCGACAGCCTGATATGGATTTCCATTTCGCCTGCCCTGGGGATTGAAATGGCCAGAATATTGATTTCAAACGATTCAATTTATTACATGAATCGCATTGAAGGCTCCTATTTTGTTGGGAGTTTTGATTATATCAATACATTGATCAACAGCACGCTCGACTACGATATGCTGCAGGCTTTTCTTACCGGAAACGATTTTTCGTTTTACGAAAACAGTTCCTTTAAAGCCGGCATAGATAATCACGAGTATAAACTTATGACCACCGACAGGCGAAAGCTGAGAAAATATGTAAGAAATAACCGTGAAATCAGCATTCCAATTCAAAACATCTGGCTCGATGCTGAAACATTCAAAATCAGCAGGGTAATGGTTAGGGAATTGGCCCTGAACGGAAGAAAACTGGAAGGCAGGTACCAATACGTATTGCTTGACGGACAACTTGTGCCAGAAAAGATGGATTTTCAGCTCGAAACTCAGGATAGTAAAAACAGTATTGAAGTCAGTTACTCAAAAGTAAGTACATTGGGTGAACTTCAGTTTCCTTTTAAAATTCCTGAAAAATACAAGAGAGTAGAAGGGTTTTAACCGGTTAAGAAAGCAGGTATGGTGATTTTCAGAAAATATTCCCGAATCGGGCTGTTGGCGATGCTTTTAACAGCGTTTTCCTGCATACATATAAAATCGTATGCCCAGGATAAAAAAACGCGTCTTGAGCAGCAGAAAGCCAAAATAGAGGAAGAGATACAGTATACCAACAAATTGCTTGACGAAACTAAAAAAACCAAACAGGTTTCATTGAATCAGCTGGTTTTAATAAACAGGCAAATTGAAAAGCGACAAGAATTGATTTCTTCCATTAATAATGAAATAAAAGGTTTAGATACTGAAATCAGGCAGAATAACGACACCATCAGGAAACTGACACAAACCATCAACAGGCTTAAAAATGAATATGCCCGCATGATTTATTATGCGCAAAAAAACCGCAATTCATACAGCAGGCTGATGTTTATATTTTCTTCCCGGGATTTTAATCAGGCTTACCAGCGAACCAAGTATATACAGCAGTACAGTAGTTTCAGGCAAAATCAGGTACGTATAATCCTCGAAAACCAGGAAGTACTCAGAAAAAAAACTGCATTGCTTGAGCAGCAAAAGAAAGAAAGGGAAAAGTTAAGGCAGATGGAAGAAGGGGAGAAGCAGAAATTAGGAAGAGAGAAATCAGCACAGGACGAAGCTGTAAAAAAACTGAGCAGACAGGAAAAAGACTTGTTGAAAAAACTTCGTGATAACGAAAAAGCAGCCCGAAAACTGCAAAAAGCTATTGAAGACCTGATTGCCGAAGAAATAAGGAAAGCCAATGAGGCAGCCAAAAAAACAGGAAGCAAACCTGCTCCTGAAAACAAATTCGCTCTAACTCCGGCTGAATTGCAATTGTCTTCAAACTTTGCCTCAAACCGTGGAAAACTGCCCTGGCCGGTTGAACGCGGGGTTATTGCTGCAACTTATGGCGAGCATCCACATCCTGTGCTTAAAGGCATTAAAACCAAAAATAATGGCATAGACATTGCAACAGAAAAAGGGCAAACTGCAAGAGCTGTTTTTGATGGTGAGGTAACTTCAACCATGACCCTGCCTAATTACAACAATGTAGTGATTATCAGGCACGGTGAATACCTGACTGTTTACTCCAACCTGGGTGAGTTGTATGTAAAAAAGGGAGACAAAGTCAAAACAAAACAACGCATCGGATCCATAGTTACTGATGAAACAGGTAAAACCCGCATGCACTTTGAGCTATGGCAGGGCAAAACACTGCAAAATCCGGAGCTATGGATTGCAAAATCGAGATAAATATTTTTTGATTAAGGAATAATTATTCACTTAATCATTACTTTTGTAACTCAATTAAACCTCTGTACATGATGAACGGGATAATTTTGGGTGTAATGGGACCCTGGCAAATCGTTATCATTCTTGTGATTGTTCTTTTGCTTTTCGGCGGGAAAAAAATTCCTGAACTTATGAAAGGGCTTGGAAAAGGCATAAAAGAATTTAAGGATGGATTGTCGGGCGAAGACAATAAAAAAGAAGATCAAAACAGAAATTGATTTTCCCCTTTAGCAAAATTAACCAAGCGGTATTTATCGTTTGATGGTATAGACCTTCAGGATTCGTCTTGCAGGTCTTTTGTTTTTATCAATAAAAAAAGCTTGCAAATCATTGATTTACAAGCTTAAGAGTGGAGCGTAGGGGAGTCGAACCCCTGACCTTTAGACTGCCAGTCTAACGCTCTAGCCAACTGAGCTAACGCCCCTTAAAAAGAACATTTCCCTGAAAAGGGACTGCAAAATTAAAATTTTTTCTGATTTATCAAGAAATATTTTTCAATCTTTTTTCATCTTTGCACGCTCAACATTGCTGTAACGATGGAAACTAAACGCTTGTTTGCTGCCATTAAGATTGAACCAGGAAAGGAATTCCTTGAAATTTACAATAGTATCAGGCAAATTCTTGATTTTAACATCATTAAATGGGTAGAGCCTGAAAATATTCATATTACCCTCAAATTTTTCGGCGAAACCTCCACTGATGAAGTGCCGGCAATTGCAGAGGCACTTTCATTATCTGCAAACGGAATAGAGCCTTTTGAACTTACCCTGGAAAACACGGGAATCTTCGGGTCCTATTATGCTCCCCGGGTAATTTGGGTTGGAATCAAGCACAATGAAATGTTAAACAGGCTGGCTGGTCAGGTAGTGGAAAACCTTGAAAAATCAGGTTACCTGAGCGATCGTCAGAATTTTGTACCTCATCTGACTTTGGGAAGGATTAAAGAAATTAAAGATAAAAACCATTTTCAGGAAGTGATTTCTCATTTCAGTAAGTACAGCTACCAAAAACAGCAGATTACCGGCTTTGAGCTTTACGAAAGCATACTCAGGAAAGAAGGTCCTGAGTATCATGTTGTTGAAGAGTTTAACTTCAGGTAGTCTCAATCCCTTTCGGAAAATTCTACCGGCTTGTTTTCCAGTTCTGCTTTGGCCCTTTTTTTTGTGATACTTACTTCAAGTAAATAATCCACAATAAGAGCAATACCACCAAACAGAGAAACCAGCGAAAAATAGGCAGCCTCGCGTTCCATTGCGTTGGTCCTTACCAAAATATTGGCCAAAAGCAAGCCCATTCCTATTCCGGTAAAAAGAAGCCCATACTTGAGTGATGAAAAACTTGTGCTTTCCTTTTCGAAGGATTTTGGGTCCAGGCCTCTGTCTAGGAGGGCCATACGCTCTTTTTTACGGATGTTCAGATACACTATTCCGTAAATAGTGGCAAAAACTGAAGCCGGGATTAAAATTGCTTCCATGTTGTTATTTTTAAGTGAATGATTGGTTAGTTCGCTTTTTTTGACGCCGGCAAATTGTTTTGGTTACAAATATTCATCAGGCCCTAAAATGACAGATGGAAAAGAAAATACCGGATTAGATATCAGTAAAAATTTGAACCTGTAATACCAATGTTATTGCTTTTTAAAATTTTTAAGGTTGTCTCATTTTTCCATGCACCATACAATGAACTGAATATGCTAAATCCAGCAGGGATTGCCCATTTGTGCAATACGACCTGAAAAACAGAACTCCGGAGTGGGCTCCTCCATGATAAAGGGCAACTCCTGAGGGAGTTTTTAAGCAGACCCTGAATAATTTACAGTAAAAATATCGTTGTAAAAATCAGAAATATTTTTTGAATGTTTAATTTTACCAGTGTAATGTAACCCGGGCATGTTTCGTGCGTCAAAAAGCCATCCATGAACCGTAACGACGACATTTTTGTAATCAGCCGCGTGCTTGAAGGCCAAACGGGTATGTATTCCGTTTTGGTTGACAGGTATAAGGATATGGTGTATTCGATGGCGCTAAAAATTGTTCGTAGCCGGGAGGAAGCTGAAGAAGTTGCCCAGGATACTTTTTTAAAGGCATATCATGCACTTCCCAGATTTAAACATGAAGCCCGTTTCAGTACCTGGCTTTTCAGAATTGCTTACAACACTGCCATTTCGCGAACACGAAAAAAGCAAATCACTACTCAGGCTATTGATGACCGTTTAGTTGAAAATTACAGTACCGATGAAATCAGGGAAAATGTAAATCAATTAGATGAAGATCAACAGATTGAGCTGATGAAAAATACACTGAAAAGCCTCGCCGAAGATGAGCAGATGCTCATTTCGCTCTTTTATAACAACAAGCAGTCCGTTGAAGAAATCAGCCAGATTACAGGCCTTTCTGAATCGAATGTTAAGGTAAAATTGCACCGCATACGTAAAAAACTGTATGCCGGTATGAATTCAAATCTTAAACCTGCTCATGTGTGATTTTGTGTTTTTTACTAATTTTGTAACCGATGAAAACTTTTCCAGATATAGAACCCGATGATCAGTTCCTGATGGATCTGATGCAAAAAATGCCCGTTGAAAAGGCTCCAGAAAGCTTCACTTCGGGAGTTATGCAACAGGTGTACTCAGGTTTTGAACCACAAACCGATACTCCTGAAGTCAGGAGGCAGGTTCTTTTTGGATATTTTGCCCTTCTGGCAGCAGTTGTTATTATCGGACTGATGATTTTTGCCCAGCTGCCTTTCCTTAAGTTTAATTTTCTTAGCGATACCGACTACCTGAGAAATATATTAAACGCTTCAATGGGCATACTGGAAGGCGTAAAGCGTTTTTCAACCTTCCTCAAAGAATCTTCAACCGTCATTATCATTCTGTCTTCGGTAGGGCTGTTGCTGATTTTTGAAAGAGTACTCAGGCGCGGCCTGCCTCAGGGAAGATTTTTCTCTTTCTGAATTAAAAGATAGCTGATATAACCTTTCTGAATATTGCTGCTCATGTTTCCCGATTCTATCCTTAATGAAATAAACCTGAATTTCGGTAAATCAAATCCGGCTTTTCAGAAATTTCGTCCCATAAAAGCGCTTTCAGGAGGCTGTATCAATGATTGTTATGAACTTGGGAACGCCCATAAGCACATTTTTGTAAAGTTCAATTCCGCCGGAAAATATCCGGGAATGTTTGATGCCGAAAAAAAGGGACTGGAATTGCTGAAAACTGCAAAATGTATCAGTGTTCCTGAAGTGCTGATGTGCACAAATGCCGGTGAATATTCTTTTCTTGCGCTTGAATTCATTAGCCCAGGAAACAGCTCAACCGATTTTTGGGGAGACTTCGGCAGAAAACTGGCACTTCTGCATAAAAATCATGCTGATACATTCGGGCTAAACCACAACAATTACATTGGTTCACTTGCTCAAAACAATAATCAATGCAATAGCTGGACTGACTTTTATGTGACTCAGCGGCTTGAACCTTTGGTTAAACAAGCTTATGAAAAAGGGCTTTTGTCGAATAGCAATACTGCTGATTTTAACAGATTGTTCTCCATCCTTGATGATCTTATTCCCGGTGAACCTGCATCTTTATTACACGGTGACCTATGGAATGGTAATTTTCTGATTGATAAAAACGGAACTGCCTGTCTGATAGATCCGGCTGTTTATTATGGCCACAGAGAAATGGATATAGCCATGACCAAACTATTCGGGGGATTTTCGCCGCGATTCTACGACTCTTATAATCAGGAATATCCTTTGGAGAATGACTGGAAAGAAAGAGTGAAACTGAATCAGCTGTATCCCTTACTGGTTCATTTGCTGTTGTTTGGTTCTTCTTATGGTTTGCAAATCAGAAGTATCCTGAATGATTTTGTTTAAACTTCAGGTTTCACAGGAAAGGGCTATTTGATTTTACCTTCCCGTCTTTCTTCCCAAAGTTGTTTAAAATTCCTTTCGCTTATCTGAGGAAGTTGTCGCTTGCTGCCCCATAGGCGGGAGAAAGCTTTATTTAAAACGAAATTTTTTAAACGGGCACTTCCGGTATCCATCCACTTTCTGTTGAGCATAATGGTTTTCCATATCCACATCGAAAAAGAATCGAATGCAGAATAGTTTCCGTTTTTAACACTGTCGTTTCGATTATAAAGCAGCAATTGATGCAGGTTGATTTTTACCGGACAAACCTCAGTACAACTTCCGCAAAGCGAAGAAGCGAAACTCATATGTTTATATTCTCCCAGGTCTTTCATCCAGGGAGTAATAACTGATCCGATAGGTCCGCTGTATGTGGTTCCGTAAGCATGGCCGCCAATGGTTTTGTAAACCGGACAAGTATTCAGACAGGCACCACATCTTATACAGGTAAGGGCTGAACGTTGATTTTTACGCGACAACAGTTCTGTGCGTCCGTTATCAATAAGAACTACATACATTTCCCGTGGGCCATCGGTTTCGTCTTCGCGCTGAGGGCCGCTGATTATGCTGTTATAAGCTGTTATATTCTGTCCTGTGCCATGTGTGGCAAGCAGGGGCCACAACAATGAAAGATCAGTAATAGATGGAATTACCTTTTCGATTCCGGCAACCACGATGTGAACATCGGGAAAAGAAACGCTCATCATTCCGTTACCCTCATTTTCGGTTAAGCAAACCGAACCTGTGTCAGCTACCAGAAAATTGGCTCCTGTAATTCCCACTTTGGCGTTAAAGAACTTTTCGCGCAATTTACCTCTTACAAATTGTGTAATCTGCTGTGGGGAGCTGTTTTCGGGCAAACCGAATTTCTGGTGGAAGAGTTCAGCAACATCTTCCTTCGATTTGTGCATGGCAGGTGTTACAATGTGGTATGGGTGCTCATCAGCCAGTTGAACAATGTATTCCCCAAGGTCTGTTTCAATGCTGTCAATCTGATTACCGGCAAGATGTTTATTCAGGCCAATTTCTTCGCTGACCATGGTTTTTGACTTAACCACATATTCAGCATCATGTTTTTTAATGATGGCCGTAATTTCTCTGAGTGCTTCCTCTGCATCCACGGCCCAGATAACTTTACCGCCGTTTTTCTCAAAATTTACTTCAAATTCGGTAAGAAACTTTTCGAGGTCACCTATTACCTTATTTTTGAGCCATGCAGCCCGTTGTTTGGCAAGTTCAAGATCAGAAAACTGATTTTTTCCACGTTTCACAGCCTCATCATACTTACCGATGTTGTGTCCGAGTTTATGCCGGTGCACTGTATCAGCAGCTTTGAGGCGTGAATCGTTTTTAAACTTGTTATAAATTTCAGTCATTATCAGTTGATGATGTGGTTGATTTTATTCACCCGGGTTTCGTGTCTGCCTCCTTCAAAATCAGTATTCAGAAATAATTTTACTGCTTTTATGGCTTCATCGAAATCAATAAACCTTCCGGGCAATGCAAGTACATTGGCGTTATTGTGCCTGCGGGTAAGTTCGGCCTGTTCACTGTTCCAGCATAAAGCCGACCGCACTTCAGGGTATTTGTTAACAACCATATTAACTCCGTTTCCGCTTCCGCAGATAACAATGCCGCGCTCAAATTCGCCGGTATTTACAGCACTTCCAAGCTTATGTGCAAAGTCAGGATAATCAACACTGGCAGTGGAAAAGGTTCCAAAATCATGAAAGTTGTATCCTTCGGCAGATAAAACTTTCATTAAAAACGATTTTAATTCAAACCCTGCATGATCACTTGCCAGTGCCACAAATTCATTTTTATTCCACATTGTTAATAAAATTTAAGGACAAAATTAAGCAATTAATTCCCTGATATCAGATAATGCTTAAAATTAGGCCTTTAAACTTGAATACTGGTAATGGTTTATTTTAATGTAAAAAATCATAAATAGCATTTCAAACCGCAATGGCATAAAATTATGATTTTCAACACCATAATTCTTGATTTTATTAAGTCAGACAAATAAGACAAAATCTTAGTTCATTAATTTTCAACCAGATAGAAGTAAGATATTAATTGTATACCATCTTTTTTAAGATACTGTTTTACAATTCCTTACGTTTTATTAACAACATTTTGTTAATCAACGATAAATATTGTTGGAAAAATTTGAAAAAATGGCCGGGTAATTGTTAATAGGAATGAATCGGGGCAGTTAATCGTGTTAAAGAGTTAACTTGTTAAAAACAATCAACAACCGATTAACAGGAATCCGACTGTTTTGAATACTTTTGGGCCTGTTGATTCAACTTTTTCAACAGCATGTTAATATGTACAAAACAAGTTGAAATTCAGCTATCAAAAGGTTTTCAGGTTGTTAATAAACCGTTGAAAAACTACTGAAACTGAGAAATCAAAACAAAAAGTTAAACAACTTGTCAACACTATTAACAGGCCCAATAATAATAATGCTTTTTTATTAAAAAATTTATTATTAAATATTGAAATGACCCTTTCAGCTGAACTCAAGCCTGCCATCCCGACCGATGCAGAACTGATTGAACGAATTGCCGGATTAAGAAAGCAAAAGAATGCTGTAATCCTGGCGCATTATTATCAGGTGCCCGAAATACAGGACATCGCCGATTTTGTGGGCGACAGCCTTCAATTGTCGCAGCAGGCTGCCGAAACCGATGCAGAGATTATTGTATTTGCCGGCGTTCATTTTATGGCCGAAACTGCAAAGATACTAAGTCCGCAAAAAAAAGTTCTGCTGCCCGATCTTAATGCAGGCTGTTCTTTGGCCGACAGCTGCCCTCCGGTGGATTTTAAGCGCTTCATTGATGCTCACCCGGGGCACAGGGTCATTTCGTATATAAATTGCTCTGCAGCCATTAAAACCATGTCGGATGTAATTTGTACTTCCAGCAATGCAAAAATTATTGCAGATTCCTTCCCGGCAGATGAAAAACTCATTTTTGCTCCCGATAAAAATCTTGGTTCCTATATCAACGGCCAGACTGGCAGAAATATGGTGCTTTGGGACGGAAGTTGCCATGTGCACAATCAGTTATCGGATGAACGGGTGATTCAGTTAAAAGTTGAAAATCCTGATTACAAGCTTATTGCACATCCCGAGTGCCGGGGTCCGATTCTTGCGCTGGCCGATTTTATTGGTTCAACTGCTGCCTTGCTTGAGTACACCAAAAAAGACAGTCACAAACATTATATTGTTGCAACCGAAGGTGGAATTATTCACCAGATGCAAAAAGCTTCTCCCGACAAGGTATTTCTGGTTGTACCTTCCGATGAAACCTGCTCGTGCAACGATTGCCCCTACATGAAACTCAACACGCTGCAAAAACTGTATCTCTGTCTTAAAAACGAAACACCCGAAATTTTACTTGATGCAGATGTTATCGAAAAGGCACGTAAACCCATCGTAAGGATGCTTGAGATTTCAAAAGCAGCAAACATTATCAAGTAGCTAAAGTTTCTGTTTAAGGAATTGATTACCTTTACACCATGCAAAAGATTCTCGCCGTTTTACTTGTTTTACTGGCTGCTGCCTTCAGTTTGCAAGCCCAGGACAATACCATTAATCCCAATGGCAGAAATGTATTTTATCATGCAAATGGTAAAATTTCGAGCGAAGGTACTATGCGTGATGGTAAACCTGATGGTTACTGGAAAACTTACTATGAAAGCGGAATCATAAAATCAGAGGGAAACCGCAAAAATTTTGAGTTGGACAGTTTGTGGACTTTTTATGATGAAACCGGAAAAGCCAATTTGCAAATCAATTACCTGAATGGTAAAAAGGAAGGAATTCGCCGCACCATTCGTGAAAATGAAATTATTGAAGAGAATTTTTCAAATGATATAAAACAGGGCCTTACCGTTTATTATTTTCCTGATGGAAAAATAATGAGAACCATAAACTTTGAAAATGGATTGGAAAATGGATTTGCCCGCGAATTTGATAAAGAGGGAACAGTTATTACACTTATTGAATACAGAAGAGGCTTTGTTGTTGATCGTGAAAATATCAACCGCCGCGACAGGAACGGATTAAAACAGGGCAAATGGAAGTATTTTTATGCAAATGGCAAAGTTAAAACCGAAGGAACTTTTCGCGATGACAAACGAAACGGCTATTTCAAAGAGTATGACGAAAAGGGAATGCTCACTGATGTTTCGAAATACGTAAACGACATCAGGCAGGTTGAGGTTCCTGAACTTGTAAAACTTGATATACGCACCGATTATTATCCCGATGGAAATGTGAAAACCCGCGGAAGTTACAAAGGTGATGTTGCCGAAGGAATAAGAAGAGAATATGCTCCTGACGGAAAAGTTGTTGCTGCCTATACTTTCAAAAACGGGAATATAGTTGCCGAAGGTATCATTGATGATGAAGGCATACAGGATGGTCCGTGGAAAGAATTTTATGAGAATGGCAGTCTGCGTTCCGAAGGCATGTACCGAAACGGCAAAAGAACCGGTAAATGGAAATTTTATCATTCCAACGGCAATCTTGAGCAGGAAGGTAACTATAACAACCAGGGAAATACCGATGGATTGTGGAAGTGGTTTTATGAAGACGGGCAGCTGCTCAGAGAAGAGAATTACCTGAATGGAAGTTCAGAAGGCATTTTCACCGAATACGATGAAAATGGAAAGGTGATTATACAGGGTGAATATGTCGAAGGTCTTGAAGAAGGATTGTGGACCTATAATCTGGGTGACCACCGCGAAGAAGGAACATACCGGGGAGGCATGAGAAACGGTGAGTGGAAATACTTTTACGACGATGGAGTAAAGAGTTTTCAGGGCTCATTTATTGATGATAATCCCAACGGCAGACACATCTGGTACTGGCCCAACGGAAAGAAAAAGGATGAGGGCGAATATCTGATGGGTATGAAAGTGGGCGACTGGATTCAGTATAACAGCGACGGAACCGTTTTTATGGTAATTACCTATCAGAATGGCGTTGAAAAGAAGTACGATGGTGTAAAAATCAAGCCGGAATTTACCGAGTAAGATTCAGAAATTTTGCAATTTTCCTTTCAGTTTCAGATTTTGAGGTTTTCACCCTTAAATACGGGTTGGAATAAGTTCGCTTTACTCTGAAATATTTTTGTAAGGTGCATATAACCAAACATACTGGTTATCGGGGGTTTGATTTATGTAATCAATTGAATTATAGAATATTTTATTTTCATTAACAGTTGTTGAAACAACACATTCCACATCTGTTGAAAATCTGCCTGAAGAAGCTGTGAGATTATTTACCAGAATATGTACTGGTTTAAGAGGGTGCCTGTAGCTGTTTCTGAATAATGGATACTCCCAGTCTTCTCTGCCAATTATCAAACCAATTTTTCTGAATCTTGAATCACTGATAATGTCAGAAGTTTGCATATATTCTTCAAACAGGTATAATTTGTTGGCAAACAGTTTTTTATCGCGGTTATCATTAATTGAAATATTGGTAGTAAACCTGGTAGAAACATAAGGTCTTGAACTGTTTAGCAGTACCACAGCATAGCCATACACAATAGATAAAACGGTAAGTATTTTCAGCATTTTCAGATATTTGTCATTCATTCTGAAAAAGTAGATAATCAGTGGAATGGCCAGTATAAAAACCGGAGTGTGTAAACGGGTATGCCAGGGTTGCCATTTAAGGTAAAAACTGAATAGCAAAAGTTGAATGATCATAGCAATGGCCAGATATACCATAAGTCCGTTTATCTTTTTTCTGCGGATAAATGCAATTAATATCCACAACAGTGAGATGATGGTTAATAAAAGATGCAGAGGATTTGGTGCGGTATCCTCATGCGTCGGGAAATCAGGAGCTCCTTTATAAATTTCACCGGGGAAGTTGGTGCGGGGGTCATGCGGATCAAGCCCGGCAAGCTGGTGTAAAGCGTTCACTCCTTCCCGTGCTGCTCTGTTGAAAGGGAAAGGCCCTATATGATTACTCACATTTTTTGCCATATTCAAAACCAAATGGGCGGGACTCATTACTTCCATAGCATATCGCGAATGTTCCGATTCATCAACACCCAAAATGCCTCCGCTCATTTCATAATTTCTGTAATAATGTCCCGAATTGACTGCAATGGTTATTAAAGCAGCCATAACCGACCAGCCCAGATATTTTAAATTCCATGTTTTGTAGGTTTTTATTGCAATCGCAGCTGAAAAAAACAACAAAACCGGCGCTAAATATATATATGAAGTTCCTTTGGTTAAAACAGCCAGACCTATTGAAAGTCCCAGATAGAAATAGTTTTCGATGGTGTTTTCTTTGAGAGCTCTTATTACGAACAAAACAGCAGCAAGAATAAAAAAAGATACCACTATGTCGTTTTGGGTACTGGAAGCCTGAAGAAGCACTTCGGGGATCGTAATGAGCAGCACTGCAGCAATTGATCCGAATCTGTGTTTCAGGCCCAGCAGTTGCAGCAGAAAAAGAATTACAGTTATGCTGAACAACAGGAAGAAAAACTGCACAGAATTGGATAAATAATCATTGAGATTCAGCAGATTAATATTTAGAATCACGAATTCGGCAAAAGGAGGCTGATAAACCTGCCTTACAATATGTGTTGGAAAATGAGCAATGGACTCATGACTGATCCAGGCAGTTATTCTGGCCAGATGGTACGTCATGGAATCCCAGTTATTGGGCGGATTGATGATTCCCTGGATAAATACAAGAGCCAGTAAAACGATAACTGAAATTATTCCAATGGTTGTACTGCCGGTCAGTTGCCTTCTGTAGCCTGAGAGCTTATTTGTGAAATAATTTGTATAATCAGATAAGGTTTTACGTTTTATTATCAGGAAAAGAACCAGAGTTACAGGAAATACAATCCAAAAAGACAGAAAGGTAAGATGATTGATTTCGTTGAAAAGACTGGCAGTTTCAGTAACAAGAGTAATAATCAGAGAAAAAATAAGAATGCTTTTAATCAGGTTGTCCTTTATTCCGGTATTTTGCCTCAGTGAAACTGCACGGGCAAAAAAAATCAGAATCAGCGAAAGCAGGATCAGCAGCGAAAGCATTAATTATCAATATTGAACCATCAATAACCGGCTGATAGTTATAATTTGGAATTGCAAAATAAACACATTGATAAACAGTAAGTTCAGGTTTAACATAAAAATAACGCCGGCAGATGATGATATCTGCCGGCGCTTGATCAGGGAATGGGCTTTCCTCTGAAGGGAGAAAAGTTTATTTTACAAATTTTCGCTGCACGGGTTGATATCCGCTGGCAGTAATCCTGAGTATATAAATACCTTTGGATAGATTGCTGCTGTTTATTGAAATGCGGTTATTTCCACCGGCAAGAGAAAGTTCCTGCGAAAGGATGATCCGGCCCTGAAGATCCAGGATTTCAGCTGAAACTTTTCCGCTTAAAGCGGCATTCAGTTCGAGGTACAGAGCATCTGTAACAGGGTTGGGGAATACATTGCCGGCTTCAAGTTTGGGCAGGTTGTTTTCGTCGCGGCCAAGGGCATTGATTTCGGTAGCAGAGATCACAAAATCAACACTTGCATTTGAAGTTTCGTCAGAAAGCATCACCACCATAACCTGTGTGTGTTTACCGGCCATTTCGGCATGTACAGTATATTCTCCGTAGGGCAGATTTTCGAATTTAAAGCTGCCGTCGTTGTGCGAGAAGGTATAAGCTACCGGCAGACCCGTGCTGTTGAACAGAACAATTTCAACATTGGCAGCCGGCGAACCACCGGATTTAAAGGTTCCAGTCCAGAAAATGGTACCGGTGATGGAAGCATTGCCCTGATTCAGGGTACTGGCCGGAACCAGATTTACGCTGTACCAGCCACTGCTGTCGGCAGTAGTAACAATGGTAGCGCCCTGCCAGGTGAGAGAGTTCTGATAGTAAGTAGGCAGGTAGTCAGCAAAACCTGCTGCATCGGGAGTAAGCATCGCATAGATGTAGTACGACCCGGCAGGAACGCCTCCAAAGTTGTAAGTACCATTTGATTCAATAAGGGTTTCGGCAAAGTAGAAGTTGTTTGCTCCAATCAGCCAGACCATTCCTGTTTCAGCCATGGCATTTCCGGCTGTAACATCACCTGCTATGGTATAATCACCTCCGGTGGTGCCGGCAAAAATAGTGAGGCAGAAAGTGCTGCTGCAGCTTGTTCCATTCTCAATGGTAAGACAGGCAACATAAATTCCAGCTTCGGCGTAAGTATGAACAGGGAATAACTCATCAGAAGAAGTTCCATCGCCAAAATCCCAGGTCACGGAAGTGTATCCGGGGAAAGAGGTGTTGATAAACTGGTAGGTAAGAGAATTGGCAGATGAATCGGCCGGGAAAGCGAAGAAAGAAGCTTCACATTCAGGTTGAATCAAATCAACCCATATTTCCTGACAGGTTTGATCCCAGCAGTTGTTCAGGCTATCGCCAACCATGAGGCAGGCAAAATAAATACCGGGTTCGGCGTAGGTATGTACCGGATTGGCTTCGGTTGACTGATTGCCATCACCAAAATCCCACAGGCGGAAACTGCTTCCAACCGAAAGGTCGGCAAACGACCAGGTGTATCCGCTAGAATCGGGTGTAGCTGACATGATGGCCTGGCATCCTGATCCTGAACCGGTGAATATCATCTGGCAACTGGTGGAATAGCAGCTATCGGGTGTATTCAGCGAATAGGTGGTAAGGCAAACATTGTACACATTTTGCTGGCCTGAGGCAAAAGTATGGGTAACCATTTGCCCTGTTGCGGTGGTTCCATCGCCAAAATCCCAGAAAAATTCAGCATTTTCACCATTCAGCAGATAACCGGTAAACTCATAGGTTTCACCATCATTGCTGGTGGCATAAAAGAAATTTTCGCAAGGTGAAGAAATGTAGGTAAATACTTCCTGGCAATAAGTGTAGGTACAGCTGCTGCCATCGGGGCCAGTACCTGTAGTGGTAAGGCAAACATTATAAACCTGATTGGTGCCGGCAAAGATATGAGTAACCGTTTGTCCGGTTGCGGTGGTACCATCTCCGAAATCCCAGGTCCATGAATCTACATTGTTGTTCATTGACCAGCCTTCAAATGTAAAACTGTTGCCAGCCGGTTCTGGGTAATACCAGAAATAACTTTCGCAGGGATCAGGAACATAAATGAATACCTCCTGGCACGAAGTATATTCGCAAGTCTGTCCATCGGGTCCTGTACCGGTGGTAGTTAAGCAAACATTGTAAAACTCGTTGGGATTGGCAAAAGTGTGTGATACAATTTGTCCGGTAGCTGTAGTTCCGTCTCCAAAATCCCAGGTCCAGGTTTCGGGATTACCGGTAAACGACCAGCCTTCAAAAATAAAACCTGTTCCGGTGGAATCGCAGTAATACCAGAATGTACTTTCGCATGGGTCGGGAGTGTAGAAAAATACCTCCTGACAACTTACTGATGTACAAGGCATGCCATCAGGACCCATTCCTGTGGTGGTAAGGCAAACCATGTAAACAGTGTCGTTGCTGGTAAACTGATGCGATACAGATTGTCCTGTAGCTGTGGTGCCATCGCCAAAATCCCAGGTGTATGAATCGGCTGAACCGTTAAATACAAAGCCTTCAAAGGTAAAAGCTCCTGTAGGGTCGGGGTAATAATGGAAGTAATTTTCGCAACCACCGGGGAGTACATAACCTGCGTCCACAGGCAGGGTAATGCCGCTAAAGCAGGAACTGTCGCTGCC
>JANJXJ010000221.1 GCA_024709105.1 Lentimicrobium sp.
TAAAATCAAGTTGCTCAATTGCGGTCTTACACCGGTTGAATTGATCAATACCGCCTGGGATAGTGCCAGAACCTTCAGAAACTCTGATTATCGCGGCGGAGCCAATGGTGCGCGCATCAGGCTTGAGCCTCAGATTGGCTGGGAAGGCAACGAACCTGAGCGGTTAAAAAAAGTACTTGCTAAACTTGAAGAAGTCCGTGCTACGCTTTCCAAAAAAGTAAGCATTGCAGATATGATAGTACTTGCAGGTACTGCTGCTATTGAGAAGGCTGCCCGCGAAGCAGGGGTGGATGTTAAAGTTCCTTTTAGCCCCGGCCGTGGTGATGCAACTCCGGAAATGACTGATGCTGAGTCTTTTGATGTTTTAGAGCCCATCCATGATGGTTTCAGAAACTGGCAAAAGAAGAACTATGTGGTAACCCCTGAAGAGCTGATGCTTGACAAAGCTCAGCTACTTGGACTCACAGCCCCCGAAATGACAGCTCTTGTTGGCGGAATGCGGGCGTTAGGTACCAATTACGGCGGAACAAAACATGGCGTTTTTACTGATCGTCCAGGCTCGCTCAGCACTGACTTTTTTGTAAACCTTACCGATATGAAGTACAATTGGGTACCTGTATCTGATACCTTGTACAACGTTGTTGACCGTAAAACCGGAGAAACCAGATGGACTGCAACCCGTGTTGACCTTGTTTTTGGTTCAAACTCAATTTTACGCGCCTATGCTGAGTTCTATGCACAGGACGACAACCGCGAAAGGTTTGTTAAAGATTTTGTAGCCGCCTGGACAAAGGTAATGGATGCAGACCGTTTCGATCTCAGGTAAAATCTTTATATTTGACAACCTGCCGGTTTTCTGATTCAGGAAAAATTTCGGTGAAGGTTAGAGTAATTATAGCACCCAGGGGCGGCATTGTGCCGCCCCTGGGTTATAAAATGAAACTGGTAACTGTTGAAAATATAGTAAACTTTCAAAATTTGATCCTTGCTCAGGTTTCTGCTGAACAATCTGAATCACGGGTTAGTTTATTAGTCGTTAGCCGGTTCAATTATAAAGTAACTGGCATTTTTTTCTGTTGTAAATCTAATGATTGGTTAAAATGGCCGCTGCTGAAATTGAGCACCTGTTAAGTGCGCTGAAATCCCGTTTCGATAAAAATATGATCCGGCATTCTGGTATAAGATGGGATGATGTTTTGCAAAAATTGCAATCAGATCACCATAAACTGGAATCTCTGAAAAAAATGGAAGATACCGGAGGTGAACCAGATGTGATTGATTATGATGCAACTACAAATGAGTTTATTTTCTGCGACTGCTCGCCCGAAAGTCCAAAAGGAAGGCGCAGCCTGTGTTATGACCAAAAAGCCCATGATGACCGCAAAGAGTTTAAGCCAGTCGGGGCTGCAATGGTTATGGCAGCAGAGATTGGGATAGAAATGACCTCAGAAGAACAATACAGGTATCTTCAAACTTTAGGTAAGTTTGATACCAAAACATCAAGCTGGCTGAAAACACCTGAGCCCATCCGAAAGCTCGATGGAGCTATATTTGGTGATTTTCGCTATGGTCAGGTTTTTATTTACCACAACGGAGCCTCTTCGTATTATGCAAGCAGAGGATTCCGGGGAATATTGCGTGTTTAACTTATAAGAAGGCTTTATCCAAAGTCTTTTTTTAGCTGAATGATTGATAATTCGAGAACCAGACTAACATCATCAATCATTTTTCTGATGGTTTCATGGTCTAGCTCATAAGCTGTATGTTTCTCAAGCATTTCAATTTCCCTGACAATAGAATTAATTTTAAATTGCTTGACTATTGATTTAATAGAATGGGCAACATTTGAAAGTTTCTTTTCATCAGCTGATTGATTAAAATCTTTAAGTTGTTTGATGTAATCGGGCATAAACCAAAGGTATGTGTCAATCACTTCTTTCATGGCAGCAGAATCGCTTCCTATAAACTTAATGATTCCGGAAAGATCATAAACATTACTGTTATCAATCTCAGAATCAGCAACATTCAATTTTTTGCGGATTACTACTTCCTTTATTTCTTTTAAAAATCCGCTGTTATGCAAGCTTTCTTTCAATAACAGCCCATCAAATCCCAAATCTTTCAAAAACTTTGAACTATCTTCAGGTTTAATGTCACTAAGCACCACCAGTGCAGCGTCAGGATGCAGCTTCCTAAGATCTTCGGCAGGAATTTCAGCTTTGGAAGAAACAGGGCTGCATTGTTGTACAATGTAGTCATATTTGTTGTTTGCCAGCATTTTGCGGGCTTCTTCCGGGTAATTGGCGATTTGCAATTTTGCTATTCCGGCTGCATTCTGGACTACAGGATTAAGTAATGCATCGCAAATTATCAAGCCAGTTAAACCCTCAGTTAAATCATCTGATTGTTTAAGTTTTTCTATATCAATATCAAGGGCAGAAAAAATATTCACAATAAGTTTTTCTTTGTCATAGGGTTTGGATATAAATCCATCCATTCCGGCTCTGAGTGCTTCGTCTATTGATTCCCTGATTGCTTCGCCTGAAAGAGCAACAATTTTTTGATCATTGCCATACTTTTCCCTGATGAGTATTGTGGTTGTAATTCCATCCATTACAGGCATTCTGATGTCCATCAAAACGATGTCAAATTTCTCAGAGGCCATGATATCTATGGCCTGCTGACCATTTTCAGCCAATGTAATATTGAAATCATTCAGATATTCTTTGCCCATTTTTCGCTGGAAAGGGTCGTCGTCAACCAGTAAAACTTTTATTTTTTTCGTTATTTCAGGTTCCAGATTTAACGGATTGAAAAGGAACTCAGGAATTTCGCGATGGTCCTTGTCTAATTCAAGAGTCAGATAAAATATACTTCCTTCCCCAATTTTACTTTCTGCAGTGATCTTGCCACCCAGCATTTCAGTATAATAGTTAGCTATTGAAAGCCCGAGTCCCAGGCCACCATAATTGCGGGTTATGCTGCTGTCTTCCTGACCGAAAAACTGTAACATGGATTTAAACTTGTGGATATCAAATCCTTTACCATTATCTGAAATGCTGAATTGTAATTTATAGTGACTGTTTTCAGCTGCCAGAGTTTTTATTTTTAACTTTATTTCTCCCTTTTCAGAGAATTTCAGAGCATTTGAAAGCAGATAAGTTAAAATGTACTGAATCATGCTTTTGTCGGCAATAAACCTGTCTGTGCGTTCCAGATCACTTTCGCATTTGAATTTTATTCCTTTTTCAGCACACAATGGAAAATATAATTTCTCCATTGCAAACAGTAAATCGTTTAAACTAAATGAAACCGGGTCTATCTTGACTTGCCGGAAATAAATATTTGTAAACTGTAAAGCTTTATGCACAACTTCATAAAGCGATTCACCGGAAGCATTGATGATTTTGAGATAATGTTTCTGTTCTTCAGATAATTCAGTGTTTTCAAGTAAGCCAGAGAATCCTTTCATGAGATTATATGGATTTCTTATTTCATGACTTACTGTAGCAAGTATTCTTTTCAGGAATTTATTATCAGCAGTTTTTACATGCCTGTTAAAGACATCAAAAGCCGGGTCAGACAAAGGTTTTTGGGTAGGTTCAACTTCATTATTCTCATTTGACGATACTTCTGAAAAAGAATTCGCAATAAGACTAATGTTATCCAGATCAGCTGCTGTGAAGAACGGGGCAGCAGTTCCAAACATATTTCGATTTCCCCGGGATGTCAAAATATGAAGAAAAGTATTTTTATCAGAAGGAATTAACCAGTGCACCAATTTTTCATCGGGGAAAAAATCAGGCAACTGCATAACCCTTGAATCATCATTTTGATAAAAACAGGTTTTGTTATCCGGAATAAGTTCGTTTCTGTTAATTTTTATTTGAAGGCCAAAACTATTTTGAGGTGGATATTCAGCTAGAATTGAATAATCAGCAAGAGAAATTAATTGCTGAGACTCAGTATTGGCTTTGTAAAAACCAGCATACCGGGCTTCTCCTTCTTGTACAATCATTTCAGCAAAAACCTTGCATTTTTCAATGTTTTCAGCTTTTGAAGCCATTGCAAGGGCGAGTCGGGTAAAAAATGTGCTGTTTATTTTACTCATACTACTAATCAATTACTCTCCAAAGATACGCTTTTGCATCTACAAATTGCACTGCGCTGCTCATATACACTTAACAGGCCAGTAAAAATGGTGAAGAAAATTATCTGATGAAAATGAATAATAAATTGTTAGCTTTGCTTATAGAATGAAATAACAATGAAACGCAAGCTGATGTCTATAGCTATTTTTGCCATAATCATGGCTTTTCTTGCTGTTGCGATTCTTATTTTTAATAATCTGGGCAACTGGCTGATAAAAAGTGACCAAACAAAGAAAGCCGATTTAATTTTTATACTTTTGGGACCTGTTCCTGACAGGGCATTGCAGTCTTATGATCTTTACAAAGCAGGTTTTGCAGAGAAAATCGTATTTGCCAATGAATTTCAGTTTGGTTCTGAGCAACTGAAACCCTATGGAATTACTCTTGAAAACACAGCATCGGTATTTAAACGCACCCTTATTCAATTGGGTGTAAAGCCTGAAGATGTCGAAATATTGCCTCAGGTAACCTCAAGCACGCAGGAAGAAGCTATTGCATTACGGGCACATCTTTCTGATAATCCGGGAATAAAGAAAGTGTTGCTGGTTACTTCAAGCTATCACAGCAGGCGTACTGCCATGATTTTTAAAAAGGCACTGAAGAAAACAAACCCCGGAGTTGAAATTATTTCAGTACCAAGTTCTTATACAGTTTTTGATGCTGAAAAGTGGTGGAAGCAGCGCGATAGCGCAAAAATGGTTGTACTGGAGTACGTTAAACTGATGAATTTCCTGCTGATTGAGCGCTTCAGGCTTTAGTTTCACTTTAATTATTCACCGTATTTTCTTTCGAGTGCAGAGTACTCAATGGTGTATTGAAGCAGATCATTCAGTGTGAGGTCATTAAAAAGTTTTTCACTGAAATATAAACGTGCATAGCCTGCCTGCAGCGGTAAAAAATTGCTCAGAAGGTTTGCCCCTCCAGTTCTGATTATGAGATCAAGCGGAGTATTGACCCACAGTTTGTTTATAAACTCACCGGAATCGGTGTTTTTAATTGCATGATTTATCTCATCTGCCGGATTATAAGAAATGAGCAGATTTAATTTAACACGTTCAAAATGGCGGGTTAACTCAACCAATTGATCTATGCTTTTAATGAAATCTTTATGCAAATGCGAAATATCGCCAGCAACATTCACCCTTATTTTATGGCGCAAAGCCATTTGTGGAATGGTTTCAAGTATAGCTACTGAGGTTGCTGAGTTAAATGCTTCTACTTCTTGTTGATGCCGTTTAAAATTTTCGCGGCTGGAGAGGAACAGGCTGATTTCAGGAATACCGAGTTGTGCAAGAATAATAACAAATTCTGCAATTTTCTTTCTGGTTTCATTGTATGAATTCAGCAGGGTGAGATTATTGGCTTTGGCCCAGCGTCTGCCACCATCGGGAATGATTCCAATGTGTTTTATGCCCGATGATGCGTTTGGGTGGAACATTTTCATTGGTTGGTTTATTATTCTATGATAAGGCCGGTTGATTCCTGAAAATTATAGTGCAATCAACCGGCCATTGTTCTTTAATTTCCTGCTGAATAAACCTTTGACGTGTTTCTGTAACCTGAATTGTCTTTATACCAATCCATATAACTGAAACCGCCGCTTTGTACCCAGGTGCCAAATACCAGGTGGGTATCTATTATACTGGCTTTCTCCATTGGATATGCGAATTCTTCAGGCAGATGCATGGCCCAGGGAAGATTAGTCTTTGATTTATAGTACTTACCTGTTGAAAGGTTGGTGTCATCATCAAAAGTTCCGAAATAGGACGGATCCGCGAGGCTGGTAGGGGGGTAGGAGGGAAGATGTACTTCTTTGCCTCTCTCTTTGTTTATGATGAGAAAGGGATTGTAAGGCGGAAGTCCTATGGCGGCTACAGTTTGTGGTGTAACAAAAGTTGTAACAGTTGTCAGATTCTGAGGCTGATGGAATGGCATTCCTTCCTTGGTATTTACATATCCCTGACTAACATTATCAAAAAGGCTGTATGTGTTGTCGAAGGGGATAATGGTGGCCTTGTTCTGTCCGGCTTCGGTATTGTTGGCATTCAAAGTAATAATGTCTTCAGTATGTACATGGCCTGAAACATTTGACACAGCCGATGGAGGCACATTTAGCTGAAAACCAAATCCGTTTTTATAGCCTGCTCCGATTGCCTTAATAGAGTTGGTTGAAATAATATCTACCACAAGGTTGTTGGCGTTGGTAACCTGATTGATCTGGTAGCTGATAACCAGGTCGTTAAAATCGTAATCGCCTTTTTCTGGCCACAAATCTTCAAACGCTAAACTACCATGCTGATTCCTGCCGGGATAATAGTTGTTGAATGCTCTTAAAGGATCGTTGGGATAATCATCAATTACATCAAAAACACCATCGCCGTCGGTATCAATCAGGTTGGGGTCAACAAAGGGCATATTTGAGTTATCAATGGCTTCAACAGGATTTGATGTTACATAAAATACCGCATCGTTAAAGTCGTTGTCGCATCCGGAGCTCTGCCGGTTCAGATCCTCAAAACCAATCAGAAACTTACCTCTTTCAGCATCAAACAACAATACATTGTGCTGACGCAGATTAGGGTTGGTTTCAGGATTAAAGTCGGGATTTGAATAATAATGAACAGCATTGGTATTTACCTGGCCATTGTTAAATCCAGCAGCAATCAGAACCCAGCCAATGCCTGTTCCGGCTGGAAACTGACCCAGATATACTTTGTCACCTGAGTATAATCCACCACCGCTTCCATTCAGAGAAAAGTTTGGGAAAGCAATGGTAATAATATCAATTTGGTTTTTATTGGTTGGAGGATTGGTTACATCATAAGTGTAAAACCCGATAGTATTGCGGTTTCCGGCGCCTTCATGAACCATGGTAACCCAAACATCAGCAGCTTCAAGCAAACTTACATCGGTTTGGTTGGCATTTGCAAGGTATTCCGGGTGATATTGAGGAACAGGAGCTCTTTCAGGAAGCGCGGCATTAATGTCGGCAAGCATATCTGCATCAATCACATCTCTTGGGTTTACCAGGCATTGCGGTACCCCTGAGCTATTGAATGCACATAAGTATTCATAGCCAGCTGTAATACTTTTGTATTCAAAGCTGCTCTTGTAGCTATTATTTGCCGGGGCACCTCCGATAAGTACGTTTATACCTGAGTTTCTTACTTCAGTCTCAGTTACTGTAGGAAGCCCGATGTGTTGTGTAACGATATAGAGCTTACTGGTGATATTGCTTATTGGGAACTCTGTTTCAAATACACCTTGTGCATCGGTTATTCCTGAAAGAATAAGGTTGCCACTGAAGGTTTCTTCGGAAAAATCGGTATAAATTTCAATTTTTACACCAGGCATATTGTTTCCATAGAGGTCTTGTGTTGCAACTCTTATGTTTTTGGCCGAAAGCATATCGTAGTTGAAATTATCACTAACGACCAAATCGTCCATTGACTTGATAATAACAGGATCCTCGGTTTTAGGATCTGTTTTGTCGCAAGATGAGAACATCAATACCGATGCGATAAGAAATAGAGCGGGTAAAAAAAGTTTATTTGTGTTCATGATACTTGTTTTTTTTGTTCCTTACTTTAAAAAGTGTGCCAAGAAATTTAATTATCTGTAAATCAGTGAAATATATATTTTTTGGCAAAAAGAGCAGATTCAAAATGGGACAATAGATTCAATTGGGGACTATTGTCCTTTTCTTTGTTCTTGATTTGTTTCGCCTGGTGGGCTGCGTAGTTCATAATGATCAGAAATATAACGACTCCGCCGGGAATATGCATATAGCTCACCCCGCAAAAACCTTCAAAAAGCTTATAAATGCAGAATGCACTCCTCATGGTGTGAATATGTTTTGGTTAGTTGTTCCCGGAATAAATCTTTGATGGGTTTCTGTATCCTGTCCGGTCCTTAAACCAATCCTTGTAGTCATTGCCACTGCTTATTACCCAGTTACCGAAAACAAGATGGGTTTCTACAATACTGGCTTTTTCAACCGGATAATCAAATTCCTCAGGCAGCAGCATTGCCCAGGGAAGGTTATTTTTTGATTTATAATATTTTCCTGTGGAAAGGTTAGTATCATCATCAAATGTTCCAAAATAGGAAGGGTCAGCCAGGCTGGTAGGTGGGTAGGAGGGAAGATGCACTTCCTTACCTCTTTCTTTATTTATAATAAGAAATGGATTGTAAGGAGGGAGCCCAATTGCATCAATAGATTGAGGTGTGGCAAAAGTAATAACAGTGGTCAGATTCTGAGGCTGATGAAAAGGCATTCCTTCTTTGGTATTAACATATCCCTGACTAACATTGTCGAAAAGGCTGTATGTATTGTCGAAAGGGATGATTGTTGCCAGATTCTGGCCGGCTTCAGTATTATTGGGGTTTAATGAGATGATATTCTCGGTATGCACGAAGCCGGTTACACTTGATACAGCTGATGGCGGTAAATTGAGTTGAAATCCAAATCCATTTTTATAACCTGCGCCAATAGCTTTGACTGAATTGGTGGAGATGATTTCAACCACATGGTTATCAGCATTCGTTACCTGGTTAATCTGATAGGTAATTACCAGATCATTAAAATCATAATCGCCTTTTTGAGGCCACAAATCTTCAAAGGCCAATCCTCCAGACTGATTATTTCCTGGAAAATAA
>JANJXJ010000001.1 GCA_024709105.1 Lentimicrobium sp.
TTCGAAATATCACCCGGATGGTGTTCAAGAATGGTATGACCTTCAAAAAGTTTATGCACGTACGATGGCGGCTGATATGCAGAATAAGTCCTGTGCCCAACCCGTGTTTTTCCGCGAATAATCAGATTCCCTTTGTCAAAACTTTCGTTTTCACTTTCTGTAAGTTTAGCTTTAAAAGCATTGCCCTGCAAGGTTAAAAAGATGATACCTCCGGGTTTGGAAATTCTCACCAGCTCATTAAACCATTGTCCGTGCAGCTCTTCGGTAAGATGAGTAAAGATGGAAATTCCATAAATAAAATCGAAAGAGTTGTTAACGTATGGCAATGGAGGTTGTATGAGATTCAGGTTAAAGTTGACCCCGGGGATTGATTTACGACACCAGTTGATGGTGGTTGAATTATAATCAGTCCCGTAAATTTTACAGGTATCATTCAATAAGCCGGGCAGATGCCTGACGATTCGTGCCGGCCCACAGCCCCAGTCGAGAATATTTACCTCTTTAAATTCACTGTGCCTGCCGAAGTGAGAAAGCACCCATTTGGCCGTTTCGTGCGATCCGGTATAATAGGTATCATAATTCATATCAAACGACTCGTAAACCAGATAGGCTGGAGGCAATACCACATTGGGAAAGCGGTTAACAAACTGTTTTCTCCTACGGAAAGTTTTAGTATAATGGTATATAAAACGCAGATAATCAAATAAATAAATCAGATATAAACTGCGCAGAAGTTTGCCCAAACGTTGCTTCATAAGTAAATATTTTTGTTGGCTCAGTTAACCCAACCGCTTCGCCAATTTTACAAATTCCGGAAGATTTGCCAAAAATCTTCTCCCGGAATAATTATTATTTCAGAAAAATAAGGTTGAAATTACCTGCCATTTTCCAGGAAATAAAAATCAAGTACAATCCAACGCAAAAGTATTAAAATTTGACTACAGGCTGGCTTTAATTATGAGTAAGGCAAAATACCCCTTTGAAAGTTCCGGAACTATGATCATCCATAAAATTTATTCCATTAGCACTATTCAGTAGTATTCCCGGCAGGTTGTTTACAGCTTAATTTACCTTCTGAACCACAGGTGGACTGTAATACATAAGTGGCCCAAAAAATACTGCTTCACCACCCAAAAATGCTATTTTTGCAAAAAAACCATATGAACACTTTCGAACTCAGCGGACACGACTATATTCAGCTTAATCAGTTGCTCAAATTGCTTAACCTTGCCGAAAGCGGAGGTGATGCCAATCAGGCAATAGTTTCGGGATTGGTTAAGGTAAACGGCAAAACCGAACTGCAGAAGCGCAAAAAACTGTTCCCGGGCGACAAGGTTTGGTTTCAGGGCAACGAAATCGAAATAACCACGGCAGAATAACACATTTTTACCGCCTGCAAAAACACTATTTTCTGGCCTTTTCTCTAAATTGCCTGTCCCGCAAAACAAAACTTTTTGTATTTTGGCGCCCCGGGTTTCGCATAAAACCGGAATTATATCGTTTGAAAATTTAAACAACCAACTGATATGCTCAAAAAAAGTATCACTATTCTGGTGGCGGCAATGTTGCTCATTGCTCAGCCCCTGCTTGCCTGTACCAATTTTCTGGTAACCAAAGGAGCTTCCACCGATGGCTCTACCATGATTACGTATGCTGCCGATTCGCATGTTCTTTACGGCGAACTGTATTTCAGGCCCGCTGCCGATTATCCCGATGGCACCATGCTCGATGTTTATGAATGGGACACAGGGAAATACCTTGGCAAAATAAAACAAGCCAGCCATACCTATTCTGTGGTCGGTAATATGAACGAACACCAGCTGGCCATTGGTGAAACTACTTTTGGCGGGCTTCCCGAACTCGTTGACACCACCGGCATTATGGATTACGGAAGCCTGATTTACATCACACTTCAAAGAGCTAAAACTGCCCGCGAAGCCATTCGCATTATGGGCGAATTGGTTGCAGAATACGGCTACTACAGCTCCGGGGAGTCGTTTTCAATCGCCGACCCCAACGAAGTATGGATTATGGAACTGATTGGAAAGGGCTCTCCTGAAAAAATCCTCGACAAAAGAGGAAGAGAACGGGTTGTACACAACAAAGGTGCGGTGTGGGTAGCTTTGAGAATTCCTGATGGCTATATTTCGGGCCATGCCAATCAGGCACGCATCACCACCTTTCCGCTCAACGACCTCGAAAATTGCATCTACTCACCCGATGTTATAAGTTTTGCACGCGAACGCAAACTCTTTACCGGCGAAGACAAAGACTTCAGCTTCTCCGATATTTATGCTCCGGTTGACTTTGGGGCTGCCCGTTTCTGCGAAGCCCGCGTTTGGGCAGGCTTTAACCGGGTAAGCACAGGAATGGACAAATATGCTGAATATGCCAAAGGTTATGACCTTAAAAACCGTATGCCATTGTGGGTAAAACCCGACAAAAAACTCAGCGTTCAGGATGTAATGGGCATGATGCGCGATTATTATCAGGGAACTGATCTCGATATGACCAAAGATGTTGGTGCAGGACCTTATCAGTCAATTGTTCGCTGGAGGCCTATGACCTGGAAAGTTGACGGACAAACTTACTTCCACGAAAGAGCCATATCCACCCAGCAAACCGGATTTTCATTTGTTACCCAATCGCGCTCATGGTTACCCGACCCCGTGGGAGGAATCTTATGGTTTGGAGTGGATGATTCATATACTTCAGTCTATGTACCCATGTATTGCGGTATTACTTCGGTACCCGAAACTTTCGCCGTGGGCAACGGAAGCATGATGGACTTTTCTGACAATGCAGCCTTCTGGGTGTTTAATCAGGTCTCTAACTTAGCATATACCCGCTACAAAGACATGATTGTTGACATACAAAAAGTACAGTCGGCCCTCGAAAACAAGTTTGTATCCTACACTCCGGTTGTTGACAAAGCCGCTGAAGAACTATACAAAACCAGCCCGGCCAAAGCCCGTGAGTTCCTCACCGATTACAGTGTAAACCAGGGAAACAGCACTGTTATGCGCTGGAAAGAACTGTATCGCTATCTTTTTGCCAAATATCTTGATGGTAATGTTAAAGTTAAGGATGGCAACAACCAGAATCCAAAGGTAAAATTTCCGGGTTATGACGAGTCATATTACCGCATGATTATTGAGAAAACCGGAGACAAATTCAAATACGGCGGAGAAGGACATTGATTCTTTACTCAGCTTCGTTTTGATGAAATTATTCTTCCTGCCTCAGGCCTGTACAGGTTTGAGGCAGATTTTTATATGCAATATTTTTATAAAGAACCCTCTTCTCTTACAAAATAGCGAATACAATTTTTACAATTTAAGCGTCGGATTGATCACTCTGATATTTTGTTCTTTTTTTTAAAAAACAATCTATAAATCAGCCAAATCAGCCAAAATTGCTTAATTTTGCAGGCAAACCGGCGTTTAAAGTTTACCGGCAGGGCTGAATATATCAAAGTCAGCTCATGAATCAATATTCTGCATATCATGGAAAATATGAACGACATCAACACCAACAGGAAAGGACAAAGCAAAACCTGGATACTCATTGTTATCCTTATTGCCGCTTTAGCTTTACTCGCATGGTTGTATCTTTCTACCAGGTCGAGGCTTGGCAGCTTGCTCGAAGAAAAAGAAGTGCAACGCACCGAACTGCAGCGCGAACTTGACTCGCTCATTACCGAGCACAACAACATTAAAGTTGAATATGCCGCTTTTTCTGATTCTCTCACAGCAAAAGACAGTATAATTCAGGCAAATGCTCTGGAAATCAGGAAACTGCTTGATACTCAATACGAATTCTACAAGGTTAAGAAAAAACTTGACAGGTTGCGGGTGATCTCTCAGGGTTACCTTAAGCAGATTGATTCACTCTATACGGTTAACCGCGAACTGAAGGAAGAGAACGAACAAATCCGCAGCAGCTACCAAAAAGAACAGCAAAAAACCAGCACCCTGATGAAGGACAAAGAAGTGCTGACCGAAAAAGTGAATTCAGCTGCAGTGCTGAGAGCCTACAAAATTACCGGTATGGCTGTTAGAGGCAGCGGCGATAAAGAAAGAGTAACCGACAAAGCCAAACGTGCAGAAAAAATTAAAGTTTGTTTCACGCTCGGTGAGAATCCGTTACTTTCAGCCGGAGCCAAAAATATCTACATCAGAATTTCCCGTCCTGACAAGCTGATACTCACCCGCGGAAAGGGCGATGATTATTCGTTCAGCTACAAAGGCGAAATTTTACAATACACCATGCGCGAAACAGTTAACTACCAGAACCAGGCCATTGACCTCTGCACATACTGGATTAACCGCTCAACCAAAGAAAGTCTGCCCGAAGGTATGTACGTGGTTTCGGTTTATGCCGATGATTTTGAAATAGGCCAAACTAGCTTTGAGCTTAAGTAGCTAATAGATAATATTTTGAGTTTGAGCCATTCCTTTGCGGAATGGCTTTTTTGTTTTAGGTAACTCTTTTACGCCTTTCAGCACCATTACAACTCATCCGCAAATATGCGCTGTTCATCCGGTAATTTTCATTGTTCACCGATATTATATTTCTCAGGTAAAATTGTGCCGATACTTTTGCACCATGAAAACAAAGGAACGTTTGAACATTCTACACATGGAAACGTTTATTGATCCTTTCGTTTCCAAAATAATTAAAGTTTACCCGCATGGATGACAAAATGAATATGATTCTTGACACCACCGAAAGCCTGTTCAAAAGGTATGGAATCAGGAGCATATCTATGGAAGATATTTCAAAAGAACTCGGAATGTCAAAAAAAACCTTGTATCAGTTTGTTGAAAACAAACCCGACCTGATTGAAAAGTTTCTTCAGCATATACTTAGAAAGAGCAACTCCTGCATCACTGAGGACTCTTCCGGCATGAATGCCATTGACATTCTGCTTCAGGTGAGCATAAAGGTAAGCAAAGAGATTGAAGATGTAAACCCGGTAATTGCCTTCGACCTTGAGAAATTCTATCCGGCACTTTACAGGTCATTTGTTATGGCCAAGCGCGAGCATGTTTACCTCAAAATAAAGGAAAATCTCGAACAGGGAGCAGCTGAAGGACTTTACAGAACTGACATTGATTTTGACCTGGTTGCCAAGCTTTATGTTCAGAAGCTTATTGACATACACAACCCCGATTTTCTTTCGTCGGTTGATTTTAATGTAGAAAAGGTCTTTCAGGTGATGTTCGACAACCACATCAGGGGAATAAGCAACACCTCAGGCCTGAGCTACTACGAGAAAAAGAAACTTGAACTGAACCTTTGATATTAAAACACTAACTTCAAGACTACCCAACAATGAAAAGAACAGCTATTTTTTCAATAATATTTGCCTTGCTGACGGCTTTTTCGCTTATGTCGCAGCATACGCTGGCTCAGCAGCCCATTTCGTTAAGCCTGAAACAAGCCCAGGAGATTGCTGCTGAAAATGCATATAATGTCAGACTTGCAGAAACCGATATTGAAACTGCCAGGCAACAGGTAAAAGAACTCACCGCCACCGGTTTGCCTCAGGTAAATGGCAGCATTGGCTACAACGACAACATCGGACTTCCGGTTCAACTGGTTCCCGGAGACTTTTTTGGGCAGCCCGGACAAGACATTGAGGTACAATTTGGAACCAAGTACAGCGCCAATGCCGGATTAAGTGTTAACCAACTGCTTTTCAGCGGTTCATATCTGGTGGGTTTACAGGCTGCCAATGCTTTTCTGGAGAAAAGCCGCGAAGACAAAGCGAAAAGCGTTATTGATATTCGCAAAACGGTTGCCGAAGCTTACTTTCTGGTACTTGCCACTGAAGAAGGGATAAGTATAATTGATTCCTCACTGGACATAACCCGCAAACTGGCTGAAGAAACACGTATCACATATGAAAACGGAATGGTTGAGGAAACTGACTTTGATCAGCTTAACCTTATGGTTTCGAATCTGGAAGTGAGTAAAAGCAATTCGTTGAACATGCTTAAGATTGCCCGAAGTTATCTGAATTTCCACCTGGGTTATCCTGAAAACACAGAAGTTATCCTTACTCAGGATATTGCATCTCTGATAGAAGAACTTAAGCCATTGGCACTGATCGAAGAAAACTTTGATCTCTTCAGTAATATTGACTACCGAATTATGAAAAGGCAGCAGGAGCTGGCTGCTCTGCAGCTGAAACAGCAGAAAAGTCTTTATTTGCCATCGTTGTCTGCCTTTCTTAACTATCAAACTCAGGCACAGAGAGCCAACTGGGATTTTTTTGATTCAAAAGGGAAATGGTATTCAAGTTCGGTTTGGGGTGTAAATATGAGCATTCCGATTTTCAGCAGCGGCGAAAGAAGAGCAAAAGTGAATCAGTCGAGGGCACAGGTAGAAAAAACCATTATTGCCGGAGAACAACTTGAGCGAGGCTTAAAAATTCAGTACAAAACCACAGCTGATGAACTTAAAGATGCCCTGCTAACCTATGGCACTTCCAATCAGAATAAGGAATTGTCAGAAAAGATATTCCGCCGTACTGGTATAAAGTATCAGGAAGGCATTTCGGGTAGTCTTGATTTGCTCAATACTCAAAGGCAATACCTCGATTCACAATCACAATACATCAACGCTGCGCTCAATGTACTGAACAAGAGCATTGCGCTGCAAAGCATGAACTAAGAAAACACCATCAAACCTCCGTTAACACTTAACAAAATGAAAAACAACCTTCCCAAAATAAACACAGCCATGAAACGCTTAACCCTGCTCACATCAGTTGTTGCACTGCTGATACTCGCCTCCTGTGGCTCCGGTAAAGGGCCCGATGACATCCGTAAACAACTGGATGCCTATCACAAAGAATCAAAAGAAATAGAAATCAAGATAAAAGAGCTTGAAAAAGAGCTGGCTGCCCTTGAATCGGGTACCGATAAGGCCAATAAAGTACCGGTGGTTATCGGTGAACTGAAACCCGAGGCTTTTGACCATTATGTTGAAGCTACCGGAAATGTTGAAGCTGTAAATGAAGCCATGATCAGTCCTGAAATCAACGGGCAGATCAGTGCCATTTATGTTAAAGAAGGCGACAAAGTTCAACGCGGACAACTTCTTGCACAATTAAATACACAGGTAATTCAGAAATCCATTGAAGAAGTAAAAACCGGGCTCAAACTGGCGACCGATATGTTCCAGCGTCAGGAAAGGCTCTGGTCACAAAAGATTGGTTCTGAAATGCAATACCTTGAAGCCAAAAACAGAAAAGAAAGCCTCGAAAATCAATTGGCTACGCTGAATGCGCAATTGAATATGGCTAAGGTAGTATCTCCTGTAAGCGGAGTTGTTGAAAGAGTGAGCCAAAAAGCAGGTGAAATGGCCATGCCGGGTTCACCAATGATTCACGTGGTAAGCCTCGACGAGATGTACATAAAAGCCAATGTTTCAGAAGCTTTTCTACCCTATGTGAAAAAGGGAGATGAAATTATCCTAAGATTGCCTTCGTATCCCGATTTTAGCAAACGCCTTCCGGTTGACAGAGTGGGCAGCGCCATTAATCCCGGAAACAGGACTTTTGAAGTTCAGGTGAAACTGAAAAATCAGGATGGAATGATCAAGCCCAACATGGTGGCTACTTTGCTCATCAACGACTACCAGAACCCTGAGGCACTCGTTATTCCTTCGCGTTTGATTAAGGAAGACCTTAAAGGAAAATACATTTACACTGCACAAAGCAACAGCCCCGAGCTGGTTGCCCGCAAAGTGTATATAAACATCGGAAAGAGCTATTTAGGCAAAACCGAAGTTGTTTCAGGACTCAACACCGGCGATCGCATTATTCTTGATGGATTTAACCGGGTGAGCGATGGAGTTTACCTTACCACCACAGCTGCCAACACTGTTAAATAGTTATTGCCATGACTGAAGAAACCAATAAACCCAGAAATTTCGGGCCTACCACCTGGGCACTTAAGAACAAGAACACAGTATTTCTGCTCATGCTTATATTGCTGTTCTTCGGTATCTATTCCTACCGTTCACTGCCCAAAGAGCTCTTCCCCGACATTGTAATTCCCACTGTAATGGTGCAAACCATATATCCGGGAAACCCGCCCATTGATATTGAAAACCTGATTACCCGCCCGCTCGAAAAAGAAATCGAATCGGTTGACGGTATAAAGGAGCTTTCCTCTACATCGAGCCAGGATGTGTCGAACATATTTGTTGAATTCAACACCGATGTTGATATAAAAACTGCGCTGCAGGATGTAAAAGACGCGGTAGATAAAGCCAAAGCCGACCTTCCTTCCGATCTTTTGGAAGACCCGATGGTTATGGATATTGATTTTACCGAATTCCCGATTATGAACATCAACCTCTCGGGAGATTACAGCATCAACGAGCTTAAAACCTATGCCGAATACCTTGAGGAGGAAATTGAAACTGTTACTGAAATCTCAAAAGTTGAAGTTAAAGGTATTACTGAGCGTGAAGTTAAAGTAATGGTTGACCAGCATCGTATGGATGCTGTAAAGCTCAGTTTTGGCGACATTGAAGGTGCCATTAAAAATGAGAACGTATCCATGTCGGGAGGCGAAATTAAAGTGGGCCGCGACAAAAGAGCGATCAGAATTGCAGGCGAGTTTGTCAATGTTAAGGAAATAGGCGATATCATTGTTAAACATGAAGATGGAAATATCGTTTACCTGCGCGATATAGCCGATGTTAGTTTCGGTTTTGAAGACGCCACCAGCTACGCCCGGCTCAACAAACAACCTGTGGTTTCGCTTCAGGTAGTGAAAAAAGGCGGGCAGAATCTCCTGGCTGCAACTTCAAAGGTTTTTAACATTCTTGATCAGGCGCGCGAGGACAAGGCCATTCCTCAGGATCTGGTCATTACCATAACCAACGACCAATCAGAAGAAATCAAGACTCAACTGAGTAACCTCGAGAACAGCATTATTCTTGGAATGGTGCTTGTTATCATGGTGCTCTTCTTCTTCCTTGGCACACGCAACTCCTTGTTCGTGGGGTTATCTATTCCATTGTCCATGTTTATTTCCTTTATGGTAATGGGATTGATGGATTTCCGCATCAATATGATTGTGCTCTTCTCGCTTATTCTTGCCCTAGGAATGCTTGTTGATAATGCGATTGTGGTTATCGAAAACTTTCACCGGTTTACTGATCGCGGGTTCAAAGCTTTTGAAGCAGCCCGCAGAGCTGTAGGTGAAATTGCGGTACCCATCATCTCTTCAACAGCAACAACACTGGCTGCGTTCTTCCCACTTATTTTCTGGGATTCCATTATGGGTGAGTTTATGAAGTTCCTGCCCATGACTCTGGTAATAACCCTGACAGCTTCACTCTTTTCAGCTCTTGTTATAATACCCGTAGTGGCTATGGTCTTCTATAAAAAAGAAGACATCAACGAAAGGCCGGAAAAACGCCGTACTCTTATTGTTGCCAGTGCCATGGCCGCAGTGGCGGTAATGTTCTATATATTTGGTCAAAATACCATTGCGAACCTGCTGATGCTCTTTGCTTTGATTGGAATTGCCAATCTGCTCTTCCTCAACAGTATGGCCAGGTGGTTTCAGACTGTTTTTCTGGTTTGGCTTGAAGAGCAATATTCCAAAACACTGGCATTTGCCCTGCGCAGAAAAAATTCATTGTGGATCTTCATTGGCAGTTTTGCACTGATGATCTTTACCATTGGTTTTTACTTTAGCACAAACCCCAAGGTAGAGTTCTTTCCATCCGGAGAGCCTAAATACATCAACATTCTGGCTGAACTTCCCCTGGGAACCGATATTGATTATACCGACTCGCTGATGGTGGTAATGGAAGATCATGTTGACCGCATTCTTGCCCCCGAAAAACATATCATAAAATCGGTGCTTACCAATGTGGGCAGTGGTGCTATGGGCGAAAACGAAGGTTTTTCAGGACGTGGCGGTGGCCCTAACCGGGGATTAATCACTGTAACCTTTCTTGACTTCAAAGACCGCGGTGGAATACATACCGATGAACTTCTCAAGCGCCTTTCTGATAGTTTGCTTGGAGTTTATCCCGGAGTATTGCTTACCATTGAGAAACAAAGCGAAGGTCCACCAGTAGGTAAACCCATCAACATCGAAATATCCGGAAAAGATTTTGATCAGCTGCTGAGTATTACCGATTCGGTGATGAATAACATCAATGCTTCGCGCATTCCGGGTATTGAAGGTTTACAAATTGACCTCGACCTGGGGCAGCCCGAACTAAACATTACCATTGACCGCGATAAAGCCCGCCGGTACGGACTTTCAACCGGACAGATTGCATCCACCATCCGCACTGCTGTTTTTGGTTCTGAAGTATCGAAATTCAAAATGGGTGAAGACGATTACCCCATACAACTTCGCATGAAAGATGAATACCGGTATAACATTTCAACAGTCCTCAATCAGTTGATTACCTTCCGTGATCAGGCTTCCGGCAAAATTGTGCAAGTCCCGGTTTCGGCCGTAGCTGATATCTCACTGAGTTCTACTTACGGCTCGGTATTGCGTAAAGATCGCAACAGAGTGATTACCGTATGGTCAAATGTTATTGAAGGCTACAATGCTACCGAAATCAATAATCAACTGAAACCTATACTGGCAGATATGGATTTTCCGGAAAGCTACAATTATAAGTTTACCGGAGAACAGGAAGAGCAGGAAGAATCCATGGCATTCCTTATGAGAGCCATGCTTATTGCAGTCTCTATCATCCTGCTAATTCTTGTAGGGCAGTTCAATTCTGTTGTAAAGCCGGTAATCATCATGATTAGTGTAATACTCAGCACCATAGGGGTGTTTGGTGGATTGGCAACCTTCGGGATGAGTTTTGTAGTAATTATGACCGGTATTGGTATTGTTTCGCTGGCCGGAGTAGTGGTAAATAACGCCATTGTACTTATTGACTACATAGGATTGCTAAAAGCCAACAAGAAGACTGAAATGGGCATTGACCTCGCCGATGACCTGCCGGTTAAAGAATCTGTTGAATGTGTAATTGAAGCAGGCAAAACCCGTCTGAGACCTGTATTACTTACTGCAGTTACAACTATCCTTGGCCTTATTCCGCTTGCCATCGGTTTGAACATTGACTTTATCGGCCTGTTCAGCAACTTTGATCCTGACATCTATTTCGGTGGTGATAACGCATTGTTCTGGGGCCCGCTGTCATGGACTGTTATCTTCGGACTTGCATTCGCAACAATACTTACTTTGCTGGTGGTACCTGCTGTTTATCATTTATTCTACATGGTAAGGCTAAAAGCCAGGGCTGCCTTTAAAAAGTAGTCAATTCTAAATTTTGAAAAGGAGGCAATTGCCTCCTTTTTTTTTACTTGTTAAACCGGCTCGCAACACTTTTGGGGAGTAGAGTGTTTATAAATATTATTTCAATGAATAATCAATCCTGGTAAGCATGTTCAACACCACACGAATGGGCAAACACAAAAAATACCTGGCCTGGCTGCTGGTATTTTTACAGTTTCTGTTGATTGGCCTGATAGTAATTACCAGCCCGTTAATTGCACTCAAATTATGGGTTATGGGTTGTATGCTGGCCGGAATTGCACTTGGATTGTATTCCATTTATACCATCAGAATCGGAAATTTCAACATTACCCCTCATGTAAAACCATATGGAAAAATGGTAGCTCACGGGCCCTACCGATTACTCAGACATCCAATGTATACAGCCATTTTGCTCACCATCTGGCCGATGGTTGCAGGGCACTTCAGCTCCTTGCGGCTTGGATTTGCCATTCTCTTAACAATAGTGCTGATTATAAAATTACACATTGAAGAAGGATATCTTAAGAGAGCATTCAGGCCTTACCTCGAGTACACCAAAACTACCTATAAACTGATACCTTATATCTGGTAAAGTACCCCGGAAAACAAAATTGAATCTGGTCAGCTTGCAATTATAACCCATCTGCACCACGACTTACCACCTTATTTCCTACATTTGCTGTAAGTATATTCCGTGCTTTTGAATTCTGTCAGGAATTATACAGCTCCTTTAAACATGTTTTCCTTTAAAAACTTTAACATCCGTTTTTCTTTACAACTGGCCCTTTTCGGAGTGCTGATTATACTTTCAGTTATATTTTACAAGGAACGACTGCTGGCAGATTCAGGTTATTACCTTTTAAGGATGATAAATCAGGGCTGGCCCAGGGTTGAGCATCACCGCTATATACTTGCCCTTTCTCAATTTCTGCCGTGGCTGGGTGCAACTGCCGGGCTTCCACTGAAAGCCATTCTAATTCTTTACTCATTGAATCACGTTTTGTTTCCTCTGTCGGTCTTTTTGATTCTGACCATTCATTACAAGAAACATTTTCACGGATATTTACTCGTATTTTTACAAATTTCCGGCATTACCACAGGTTTTTACGTGCCGATGTTCGAAATGTATTATGCAGCTCCGCTTTTACTGCTTCTCGATGCTGCACTGAATTCAGAATCTGGTTACGGAAGGTGGATTGTTATACTCTTTTCCTCGTTTTTTATCTTAAGCAGCCATCCGGTTAGTGTAATATTGCTTTTTGCGATACTGGTTTCAAAATATCTGAACGATAAAAAAATTATTTGGCCTGAGTACCTGGTTCTTTTTCTGATTTTCGCAACTATTACCTTATTTAAGACTATTCAACCTTCAGAGTATGAAGCAGGCAAAACCTCAGCCATTCTGCAAGGTTTTTCTGATGGGAAATATACCATTGACTGGTTTTGGGACAGGTTGGTTTTTATGTCAAACTTACAATTTGCCGCTATTCTGCTGATATTTATAAGTTTAATTGTTTTTGTTATAAAACGTCAATGGCTTAATTTTACAATGACAATAATATTTACAGCCGGTATCTCCTTTCTGGCAGCACTTAATACCGGTCAAACCGAATATAGCCGGTATAACGAACAGGTTTGGTTTCCTTTGTCAATTTTGGCCATGATATTGCTTCCCGGATTATTTGCCCTGAATTATACAGAAAAATATAAAACCCGGGCAATCGCAGTTTTTATGGTCTTTTTTGTATTCAGGGCAGGTTCAATTATCAATGAAGGAATCCTTTATTCTGATCGCACCGCCAACCTTGAGCAAATTATATCGGAACTCAGGAAAAGAGAAGGGCAGTTTTTTGTGGTTTCAGATAGTGTGGCATCTCCTTCAGGTATGCCGGGAGCCAATTGGTCATATCCGGTTGAAAGTATGCTTTTGTCGGCTATTTCCGGCCCTGAAAAAGCAATAAGTATTTGTACAACAGAGGACTTTTATTACAACAAGGTAAACGAACAGCTCAACGGATCAAACTACTTGTTTCGCAGATTTGAGGTTGAGCCCTTAAATTCTGTTAATCAGAAATACTTTAAGTTAAAAGCTGGAAATTATATTTTTATTGATGAGAGTCTGAGTTATTGATGGAATCTCGTTTCCGGAAAAGGAAAAGGCCTTTTTATTCTCCTGAATTATTAAACAAAACAGGAGCCTGATGGCTCCTGTTATCTTTATAAATTACATTAGTTTTACTGCCAGGCCGATTCAAACTGCTGTAAAAAACGAACATCGTTTTCGGAGAACATGCGCAGGTCTTTAACATTAAAAACCAGATTGGTGATTCGCTCCACTCCCATTCCAAAAGCAAAACCTGAGTACACTTCGGGATCAATGCCACAGTTTTTCAGTACATTGGGATTCACCATGCCGCAACCCAGAATTTCAACCCAGCCTGTGTACTTGCAGAAACTACAGCCTTTTCCACCACAAAGATTACATGAGATATCCATTTCGGCTGAGGGTTCGGTAAACGGGAAATAAGATGGCCTGAGCCTGATGCGTGTATCGGCGCTGAACATTTCTTTGGCAAAGTAAAGCATGGTCTGGCGCAAATCGGCAAAACTTACATTTTTGTCAACATACAGCCCTTCTATCTGATGAAAGAAACAATGCGCCCGTGCCGAAATGGCTTCATTGCGGTAAACCCTTCCAGGGAAAATCATACGAATGGGCGGACTTGTTTTCTCCATTACCCTCACCTGCACACTCGATGTATGGGTACGTAAAATAATATCAGGGTTTTCCTCAATAAAGAAAGTATCCTGCATATCGCGTGCTGGGTGTTCAGGAGCAAAATTCAAGGCAGAGAAATTATGCCAGTCGTCTTCAATTTCAGGGCCTTCGGCTACGGTAAAACCAATACGAGAAAATATTTCTATCATCCGGTTGCGGATAATCATTAGCGGATGCCGGGAACCCTGAAAGTCGAAATTAACAGGAAGGCTAAGATCAAGGTCATCCCCTTTTGCTGATTCTTCTGCTTCAAAATTTTCACGCAGAGCATCTATTTTCTGCTGCGCTTTATTCTTCAAATCATTAAGCAATACGCCCATTTCCTTGCGTTCTTCGGCAGCCACATTTTTAAATTCAGCAAAAAGATCGTTCAACACTCCCTTTTTTCCTGAAAATCTGATTCTGAACTGCTCAAGTTCATCTTTGGTTTTGGCTGAGAACGCATCAATTTCAGCCAGGTATTGTTTTATTTGTTCTCTCATTGAACTGTGTTATTCAAAATATTTATTTCCTGACTTTTTCAGGAAAATAAGGCGACTAAAACGTTCGGAGGCTTGTTTCAGGCACTTATTTAATTACAGTAATTTTCATTTTTACATCTTTCACTGGCTTATCGCCCGGGCCTGTCTGAACCGCAGCAATTTTGTCAATGACTTCAAGGCCTGATATCACTTCACCAAAAACAGTGTATTCATCATCGAGATGAGGTGTACCACCCACAGTTTTATAGGCTGCACGCCTTTCGGGACTAATGGTTTTGCGGGTTTGGTTTTCAAAAATGTTCAATTGCTGATCGTTGAGAACCTGACCCTGAACAATATAAAACTGTGAACCAGATGATGCTTTTTTGGGGTTCACCTGATCGGGTTTGCGGGCTGCGGCCAATGCGCCTTTCTTGTGAAAGTATTTTGAAACAAATTCTGCCGGAACGGTATAACCGGGATCGTTCATTTTGCTTTCCTGTCCGCCACCCTGAATCATAAATTTGTTAATTACTCTGTGAAAAACAGAACCATTGTACCAGCCCTGTTTTACTAATTTCAGAAAATTATCGCGGTGCTGCGGCGTTTCGTCATACAAAACTGCAGTCATATTGCCATAATCGGTTTCGATAAGTACTTTAACCGGTTTTGCAGTTGTACCAGCAGGTTTTGGAGTCTGGGCAAACAAAAGCCCTGAAAAAAGGACTAAAGCCAGGGTAAGATGAAAAGTTTTCATGGTTTTGATTTTTTACGGGTAATTATTTTAACAGTGATGGGAATATCGCTGAGCGGCCGGTCATTTTTATCGGTTTTTTCAGATGCTATCGCATCCACAACTTCCATGCCTTCAACAACTTCACCAAAAATTGTATACTTTCCGTCCAGATGAGGAGCTCCGCCAGCTGTAGTATAAGCTTCACGCTGGGCTTCGGTAAGCTTAAATTCTCCTTCCAATGCAAATTCCCTGTCAATCAGCTGGTTTAATGTGTCCAGGAGAAACCTGAAATGTGCTGAATCCTTCTTGGCATCGGGTGAAAAGAACTGATTTCGCAAAGTCAGATTGCGGGGATCATCCATCAGTTTAACAAAGATTCTCTGCTTGGTCATTGAATTTTGTTCCTTTTCAACCAAATCCAGGTCTTTCTGGCTAAAAACCTTACCCTGAACTATATAAAACTGGGAACCATCAGATAACCTTTGCGGATTTACCTTATCGTCTTCACGTGCTGCAGCGAGCATACCTCTGCGGTGGAAGTGAACAGGTGTAATTTCTGCTGGCAAATTGTACCCCGGCCCGCCATTACCCAGTTCTATGCCCGGCGCGGCTCCCTTTGAATCGGGATCACCACCCTGAATCATAAAACCATTGATCACCCGATGGAAAAGTGTGCCGTCAAAATATCCCTGTTCGGCTAATTTCAGAAAATTGTCGCGGTGTTTTGGAGTATCATCAAACAGCCTGAGCGTAATGTCTCCTTTAGGTGTGCTGATTACCACCAGTTTGCCGGTGTCACTATCCTGCGAAAACAATTCTGCCGGGAACAAAAGCAGACCTGCAATTAAAAACACAAATGCTGTTTTAAATAATCTCACCATGGGTTGAGTAATATTTCCTGCAAATTTACGCAAAATAGCTTTAAAGAAGTGAACCCGGGCTATTTTGGAAAATGCAAAGCTCTGTATAGCTTTGAACTGACTATCAAATCTTTAGTTAAAAGGATAAAATCACCTCAAACTAATCTCCCAATTTTATTAAAAAACAATAACTTTCGCAGATAAAAACCAAATTCAATCTACTTACTATCAAATACAAAGATTCCACCAACATCAAATAACTGACCTTTAAAAAGTTCCTGTACTTCCCAACCCGATTCCAGAATAAATTGCCTGATTTGTTCGCCCTGCGGATGAAAAGACAATGCACCATTAATCAATACTTTTCCGTTAAAAAGCCCGCAACAACCCGGAAAAAAACCATGCTTCTGCCCTTTTAATATTATGGATTCAGGCTCAGCAAACATTACCCTTTTTCCCCGCAAGGTTAGTATTTTTTCAATCCCACGGTCAGAGGCAATAAAACAGTCGTTACTCAGAGCCAACAGATTACATCGGGTATAACCTTGATTTACATGTACTTGTTCTCTGCCGGGAAAAGCCTCAATAATTGCCGGGTCGGTTATTTTAAGGTTATGAATAATCATTTGGTCTGTTACCACCGCATTGTACTTTGCTGAACCCGGATAAACGCTTTCGGGGTCGGAATGGCCTGAAAAAACAGAAATTCCCGGTCTTTCAATATAAACTCTGATATCTTCGGGCAACGATGGTGCTGCAACAATTCCTTCCCTTCCCTGGCAAAGGAAAATATCAGGATGGCCACTGATGGTTTTGTAAACAATCCCTTCTGATTCCAGGAAATGAACCTCTGCAAATGATTTCAGCGAGTTTTTGGCTGGAAGAGGCATTTTTTTATCCACAATTACCACTGGCTTCTTTTCAGATGATAAATCTTCTTCAAAAAATTCAACCTTTTCGAAATGTTGCTGAAGCATTTTCAGGTTCTCAGAATTGTATCCAATGGCATGGCGCAGCTGTGAAGGTGAAACCGGGATATATATTCTACCACCTTCCGGATAGTTTTTCATGAGATTATGCAGTTTCTTTCTCCAGATGAATGTATGAACCAATTCTCTGAAAGAAGGGTGAAACGGGCCGGCCAGCAGCTCTTTACCTTCAATTAATCCTTCAGAGGGATGTAGTCCAACCCTGATTACATCAACTTCATTTTCTTCAAAAAGCTGCAGAATCCGTGAAGTCAATTCAACTGCTTCTTGCAGCGTTTGTGGCTGATATTCACCTTTCAACCATAGTTTTTCAAGATCGGTGCCTTTTATAACCAGCGTTGGATAAATGCGTGTACAATCTGCACCCAGTTCAATAATCCGCTTTGCTGTAAGCATTGATTTTTCAGGGGTATCTCCGGGTAGTCCGGTCATCATCTGCAGCCCCAGCCTAAAGCCCGATGCCCGGATCATGGCCGAAGCCCGGTCAACATCTGTAACGGTATGGCCTCTGCCGGATAAACGCAGCACTTCTTCGTCAAGCGATTGTGCACCCAGTTCAATGGTGGTAACTTTGTATTTTCTTAATAATTGAAGAATCTGATATCAACATAATCAGGGCGAGTGCTCAGGCGAATGCCATGAATGCGTTGCCGGGTGTCTGCTCCACCAGGAATGCTGGCTTCTGAAATCAGGAATTCATTCGCCACAGCCAGATATTTTTCCTGCAATTCCGGTTCAATCCCGGTAAAACTTCCGCCGAAAAATCCGATTTCAATATGCGAATCCTTTTCTGGAATGGTTTGAAGGTGTTGCAGGATGATTTCACGCACCTCATCCGGTTCCGGCTGTTTGTGGCAACCCGAAATACTATGCTGATTGCAGAAAACACAGCGGTTGGGGCATGCCTGCTCAGGGACAAAAACCGGTATGGTAAAATGTTTCATTCCACAGTCAGATAAGCTTGAGCCATCAGTTAAGAAGTTAAAAAACGAAGCTTTTCAGGCTTCGTTTTTAAAAGAAAATGCCATATTTACAAATCATTGCAGGGAAATACAGCCATTGCTGTTTAACTTAACAATGTTTGTTAAGCATTCATTTCAACAATCTTAAGAATTACCTGAGTGGCCTTTTCCATAGATTCCAGCGGTACAAATTCGAATTTACCATGAAAATTATGTCCGCCTGCAAAAATATTCGGGCAGAGCAATCCCATATAAGAAAGCCTGGAGCCATCGGTTCCGCCTCTGATGGGTTTGATTTTAGGTTTGATACCTAGCGATTCCATGGCAAGTTTGGCAGTTTCAACAATATGGTATTCTGGTTCAACTTTTTCGCGCATATTGTAATACTGATCCTTCATTTCAAGGGTGAAGCTGCCTTCGCCATAACGCTGATTCATAAAATCAACACATTGTTTCATGGTTTCTTTGCGCTGGATGAACAGTTCGCGGTTGTGATCGCGGATAATGTATTGAATGGACGATTTTTCAACAGCGCCATCCATTTTAATCAGGTGGAAAAAGCCTTCGTAATCCTGAGTAAACTCGGGGCGGTCAAAAACCGGTAACAGGGCATTGAATTCCATTGCCATAAGCAATGCATTTTTCATTTTTCCCTTGGCATATCCTGGATGTATATTCCGGCCCTGAATGCTGATTTTGGCATAAGCCGCATTAAAATTCTCAAACTCAAGCTCACCAATTTCGCCACCATCAAGGGTATAAGCCCAGTCGGCAGCAAATCTTTTTACGTCAAAGTGGTCAACTCCCCGGCCAATTTCTTCGTCGGGAGTAAAACCGATTTTTACAGGTCCGTGTTTAATTTCGGGATGTTGCACCAGATACTCAATCGCGGTCATAATTTCAGTAACACCGGCTTTGTCGTCGGCACCCAGCAGGGTAGTTCCATCGGTTACAATAAGGGTTTGTCCGGTGTATTGTTTCATCTCAGGAAAATCGGCCGGCGACAGCACAATATTCAGCCCTTCATTCAGCACAACATCGCCTCCGTTGTAATTTTCAATAATCCGGGGTTTAATGTCGTTTCCGGGCATATCGGGGCTGGTATCCACATGAGCTACAAAACCTATGGCCGGACCCTGCTTCCCGTTATTGGCAGGCAAAGTTGCCATTACATAACCATGCTCATCCATGGTAACATCGGTGAGCCCGAACGAGAGCAGCTCATCGCGCAACATGCGCAGAAGTACCAATTGCTTTTCGGTGCTGGGAAAAGTTTGTGAACTGTCGTCACTTTGGGTATCAACAGCAACATACTTCAAAAAACGTGACTTTATGATTTCTTTCATTGGTTTAATTTTTAGAATTTTAAATTGGGCTCCATCCAGAAAGCGAATGAGCTTTGGCAGAGTCAGCAGATTCCTGACAATACAACAGTTTACTCCGTTTCAGGTTTTGCCCGGAGAGATTCCCATATGACATAAAACGAAATCACAGCAAACATCAGCAGTGCCAAACCTTCGGCAGCATTGGATTCAAACCATTCGGCATTTACATAGTTGATTCCGCCAAACCTGAGCATAGCACTCACCACACCCATGAGGGCGCCACCGGCAATAAAGCCTGAAGCGATCAGTGTGCCCCTTTCTTTGCGGGCCTGGTTTAGTTTAGCATCCTTTGAACGGGTGGTTACGTACCAGGCAATAATTCCACCAACCAGCAGCGGGGTGTTTAATTCAAGCGGAATAAACATACCCAGTGCAAAGGCCAAGGCTGGCACACCAATCATGGTAAGTATAAGCGAGAGGAAAGCTCCTGCAGCATAAAGCAACCAGGGGGCAGCTTTACCCGACATCATGGGCTCAATAACAGCGGCCATTGCGTTTGCCTGAGGGGCAACCAATGCGTTCTCGCCTGTAAAACCGTAGGTTTCATTTAATATCATAATTACACCGCCAACAGTAGCTGCTGAAACCAGCGTTCCCATAAATTTCCAGGTTTGCTGTTTGTATGGCGAAGATCCCAGCCAGTAACCAATCTTGAGGTCGGTAATAAAACCACCTGCCATGGAAAGTGCGGTACAAACCACTCCGCCAATAATCAAGGCAGCTACCATTCCTGCTGTGCCTGATAAACCAGACCAAACCAAAACAAGAGAAGTAATGATCAGAGTCATAAGTGTCATTCCTGAAACAGGGTTGGTTCCAACAATAGCAATAGCATTTGCTGCTACTGTTGTAAAGAGGAAGGCAATAACCAGTACAATTCCCAGCGCAATCAATGCCTGAGTAAGGTTATTCACAACTCCAAACATAAAGAAAACAAAGATTACCACAGCAGTAAGAATGATTCCGGTAAGAATAATTTTCATTGGAATATCACGCTGGGTGCGCCGTGTTTCGGCACTTACCTGCTGCTTGCCTCCCAGCTCTTTAACAGCAAGGCCAAAAGCGCTTTTAATGATTCCCGAGGAACGAATAATGCCGATGATGCCTGCCATTGCAATTCCACCAATACCGATGTGGCGCACATAGTTGCGGAAGATTTCTTCGGGCGACATTTGTCCGATAAGCGAAGTAACATTGGCGCCAACGGCAATAGTTTGTCCGTCAGCAAAATGCGAGATCACGGGAATAATTACATACCAGCCTACAAATGAACCGGCAGTAATTATGGCTGCATACTTAAGCCCGATAATGTAACCAAGCCCCATTACTGCAGCTCCGACATTCATTTTAAAAACAATTTTAAACTTGTCGGCAATCATCTCGCCTGCCGGTATCACCCGGGTGGTAAACACCTCTGACCACCAGCCGAAAGTAGCGATGATAAAATCATAAATACCACCTATAAGTCCGGCAACCAGCAGCAAACGGGCCTGACTGCCGCCCTTTTCTCCTGAAACCAGCACTTCGGTAGTTGCTGTTGCTTCGGGAAAAGGGTATTTGCCATGCATATCGGAAACAAAATATTTGCGAAAAGGAATCAGGAAAAGGATTCCCAAAAATCCTCCGAGCAGTGAAGAAAGAAAAACCTGATAGAAATGGGCCTCAAGGTTGAGAATATACAAAGCCGGAAGTGTGAAGATTGCACCGGCAACTATTACTCCCGAGCTGGCTCCGATTGACTGGATAATAACATTTTCGCCCAAGGCATTCTTGCGTTTGGTAGCAGCCGACAACCCCACTGCAATGATGGCGATGGGAATGGCTGCTTCAAAAACCTGTCCAATTTTTAATCCGAGATAAGCGGCAGCAGCAGAAAAAACAATGGCCATAAGTAATCCCATCAAAACTGAGCGCACATTCACTTCAGGCACTACTTTGTTTGCAGGCATTACGGGGTTATACTCTTCACCCGGCTTTAATTCGGTATAAGCATTTTCGGGCAAGCCTTTGATTTCCTGTTTGTGATTCTCCATAAAACAAGGTTTTTGAGTTTATACAGGGCAAATTTAATTGAAAATGTCATAAAACATCCTAAAATGAACCAGCCCGGCATTACTTTTTGATTTTTAACAAAAAAATATCCGGCCACTGATCAGTAGCCGGATATTTTTTAAGTATAGTTCTCAAAACCAGAGGCTAAATCACAACATTTACAATTTTGCCCGGGACTACAATTACTTTTTTGGGGGCTTTTCCTTCGAGCCATTTGGCTGATTCAGGAGCTGAAATCACAGCCTGCTCAATTTCAGGGACAGGAATTCCCAATGGAAGCTCGAGTTTGAACCGCATTTTGCCATTGAATGAAACCGGATACTCAAAAGTATTTTCCTGAGTATAGCTCTCATTATAAACCGGAAATGCAGCCTGAGTAACACTACCAGAATTTCCAAGCAAGCTCCATAACTCTTCGGCGATATGCGGTGCATAGGGCGAAATAAGTACTGCCAGTTCGCCAAGCACCGAACGTTTGTTGCATTTCAGTTCGTTGAGTTCGTTTACACAAATCATAAAGGTACTTACCGCAGTATTAAAGGAGAACCTTTCAATATCTTCCTGCACCTTCTTTATGGTTTTATGCAACACTTTCAATTCGGCTGGTGTGGGTTGTTCATCACTCACAATAAACTGATTTTCAGTATCGTGATATAATCTCCAGAGCTTTCTCATAAAGCGGAAAACCCCTTCTATTCCATTGGTATCCCAGGGTTTGGATTGTTCGAGCGGGCCCAGAAACATTTCGTACAAGCGCAGAGTATCGGCTCCGTACTTTTCAATCAGGTCATCAGGATTTTGGACATTGTACTTTGATTTCGACATCTTTTCAACCTCCCAGCCACAGATGTATTTCCCATCTTCCAGTATAAACCTGGATTCAGCAAGATGTGGTTGCCAATTCTTAAACCCTTCACAATCAAGAATATCATTATGAACCAGATTGACATCAACATGCAAGGGATCTGAGAAAATTTCTCTGCCCTGGACATTTTTAGAAACAAAAACAGGAACAGTTTCTATTGATTCCTTTTCAATTAGTGCAGGTATGTCTTCTCCGGCAATTGCATGTTCAATCCTGCTCATTACATCCTCTATATCCACAAAGTCGCGAATGGGAATAAGCAATAGCCTC
>JANJXJ010000016.1 GCA_024709105.1 Lentimicrobium sp.
AAACAATACTTTGCTGATTTATTTTTTAGCATGGGCTGAACATTGTTGATTTCGCAATGGGTTAGAAGCTGACTTTAGGCGCATTGCGTGCGGGTTCGTCTTCAGCAAAGAAAGGTTTTGCTTTGAAGCCAAACATACCTGCTACCAGATTTTTGGGAAACACTGCAATACTCTGGTTAAACTCGCGTACGGTTCCGTTATAGTATCTGCGGCTTTGATTGATGCGTTCCTCCATATCGGCAAGCTGCCCCTGAAGTGCCATAAAGTTCTCGTTGGCTTTAAGATCGGGGTATTGTTCTGCCAGCGCCTTGAAGTTGATCATGGCAGCATTCATATTTTTTGCTGCTTCAATCTGTGCTTCGGGGGTAAGTGCTGTTACCGATTCATTTCTTACCCTTATAACATCGGTAAGTGTTTTGTTTTCGTGGCCGGCATAGCCTCTTACTGTTTCAACAAGATTTGGGATCAGATCGAGCCGCTGCTGCAAAAAAGTGCCAATGCCACTCCATGCTTCCTGAACCAGCACCGATTCTTTGGTAAGCTCGTTGTAAACGGCTATAAGATAAAAAGCCAGCAGAAGGACTATTCCGCCAAAAATCAGTAATGCCATAATTGAGAGTATTTGTTGTTAAACTATTTTAATGGAAAGCAAACTGTATAAAAAACTATAAACCACAAATCCCTTTTACATGTTCATTGCATTTGAGGCTTAAAGCACAAATATAACAAAGCTTTTCAAAAAGTTACCCTGATAAAATATAAAAGCTCAGAAGTGTACCATTAAAACCATGATGTTAATTCAAAAAAAATGGTTCATCAGACCTGAGCCCTTCAGTGTCATTTTAAAAATTTAATATGACTGATAGATTTTTTTATGAGTTTTATTTGATAAAAAAACACAGGATCTGAAAAACTCGCATACACTTCTGTCCGGATACATATATTTTCAGACAATTGTCAACCGGTGTTAAAAGCACAAATCAATTATGATTTGATTCAGAACAGCCTTTTCCTTAGTTCCCTGTAATTTTTGAAATTGCATTAACCTCAAGAATGAAAGGAAAAAGACCTGACAAGTTGAAAGCTATGTCTACTGCTTATCAGTGGGACAAGCTGCCACGGGTGGAAAACTTGTTAGGTCTGTCCGAAATCCACAACCGACCGAAGGCGCACCCCGCAATAGTGCAGCGAAAGCGGGAGAGCTCACCAGAGGTAATCCGTAACCGCACCTCACCGGCGGTAAATCCTAAATCAGATTTACCGCCATCAAAAATCAAAAATTTAGCCATATAAAAACCAAGAAGACCTAACAAGTTGAATGAAAACTTGTTAGGTCAATTCGAAATTAATTGGTTATTGGAAATTAGAAATTTGAAATTCCTACAAAGGGATATTCCCGTGTTTCCTTGGCGGATTGCTCTTGCGTTTGTTTGAGCACATGTCGAGGGCCTGTATGAGTTTACGGCGGGTGCTTTTGGGATAGATGATTTCATCAATATAACCCTGCTCGGCTGCTTTGTAGGGGCTGGCAAACACATCGCGGTAATCTTTAACAGCTTTGGCTTTGTCCTCATCGGTTAATTTATCGCGGAAGATAATGTTAACTGCACCCTCGGCACCCATAACTGCAATTTCGGCGGTTGGCCAGGCATAGTTAACATCGGCGCCAATGTGTTTGCTTGACATCACATCGTAAGCGCCGCCATATGCCTTGCGGGTAATCACTGTAATTTTTGCAACAGTAGCCTCGGCATATGCGTAGAGTAGTTTTGCACCGTGTTTTATAATTCCGCCAAACTCCTGCGAAGTGCCCGGAAGGAATCCGGGAACATCCACAAAGGTTATAAGTGGTATGTTGAAAGCATCACAGAATCTTACAAACCGGGCTGCTTTAACAGAGCTGTTGATGTCGAGGACTCCTGCAAGGAAAGCTGGCTGATTGGCAACAATTCCCACCGGTTTGCCGTTGAGCCGACCGAAACCCGTAATGATGTTCTGAGCATAATGCGGCATCACCTGCATGAAATTACCATCATCCACAACGCTGTGAATAATCTCGGTCATGTCGTAGGGTTTGTTGGGATCGGCAGGCACAATTTCCTGCAATTTCTCGTCTTCACGATTGGGGTCGTCGGTGGTTTTCGCTACCGGTGGTTCTTCCATATTGTTCGAAGGCAGGAAACTGAGCAGCTCACGAATCATCATCATGGCTTGTTCATCGTCGTCGGCCATCAGGTGAGCCACACCGCTTTTGGCATTGTGGGTCATGGCTCCGCCAAGCTCGTCCTTGGTTACTTCTTCGTGTGTTACGGCTTTGATAACGTCGGGGCCGGTTACAAACATGTAACTCGACTCTTTGGTCATCAGAATAAAGTCGGTAATTGCCGGACTATAAACCGCGCCGCCGGCACACGCGCCGAGAATAGCTGAGATCTGCGGAATTACCCCGCTGCTCATCACGTTTCTGTAAAATATATCGGCGTAACCGGCCAAACTTTCAACGCCTTCCTGAATACGGGCGCCTCCCGAATCATTTAATCCAATTACAGGCGCTCCCATTTTAAGGGCAAGATCCATTATTTTTATCACCTTGTCGGCATTGGCACGGCTGAGTGTACCACCAAAAACAGTGAAATCCTGAGCAAAAACATACACCAGACGGCCATCAATTTTACCGTAACCACTCACTACTCCATCTCCTGAAATCAGTGTCTTTTCCATGTCGAAATCGCGGGCACGATGCACCACAAAGCGGTCGAACTCAACAAAAGTTCCCGGATCAAGGAGCATTTCAATTCGTTCGCGGGCAGTTTTGCGCCCGGTTTTGTGCAGCTTGTCTATACGTTCCTGTCCGCCGCCCAGTTCTGCCTGGCGGTTGCGCTCTTCAAGCCTGCGGTAAATTTCATCAAGATTTGACATTGTATTCTGTTTTGTAAAGCTTTAATTTTATTTTTTTGGCCAGAAATATTAATTTATTCCGGCTGACTGATGCTGTTTCCGAAGCAAGCCAATGTTATTCTACAACAATCAGCACTTTATTGGCGTCAACGGTATCCCCTTCGGCAACATGAATTGATTTAACCTTGCCGGCTGACTTAGCCCTGAACTCGCTTTCCATTTTCATGGCTGAAACAATAATCAGGGTTTGTCCGGCTTCTACATCATCGCCTGTTTTAACCGGGATTTTTACAATCTTGCCCGGCATAGGACTTACAATGGTGTTGCTGCTGTCGGATGCATCACCTTTTGAGCGGCTTCTGCGATATCGGGTTTGGGCATCAATTACCTCAACCTCGTAGGAATTATGAAACGAATTTACAGTAAAATGTCTGGGTGAACCGGCATCTATCATTTCCAGGTTGTAAGATCTTCCTTTGTAGATAATGGAATAGATACCTTCGCCCAACTTCAGTGCATCCACCTGATACACTTCGTCATCCACCTGAAAGGTAACAAGATTACCTTCCCGGCCCAGTTCTTTTACAACGGCATTCCGGCCGTCAATGTTGATTTCCAATGACATAAAAGTTTATATAAAAGCACCGCGCTGAGAATCTTTCCAGCGGCTTGCGGGTTTAACAATGGGTTCTGAAGACCTGGTTTTTTCTAGTTTTGCGCTATATTCAAGATACGATGCAATCAGCACAATATCTTCGCAAACGCCGTCGCACTCGGGTTTGGCAAAGAGGAAATCTTTGTTTTCTTCAATAAAATGCGTGGTGTATTTTCCGGTTTTAAAAGCTTCGGCTTCCATGATGCGCGCCAGAAAAGGAATTGACGTTTTTACACCTGTAATCTTGTACTCCTCAAGTGCCCGGCTCATTCGCCTGATGGCCTCATCGCGGTTTTTAGCCCAAACAATAAGTTTGGAGATCATGGGATCGTAATAGATGGGAATGGTGTAACCTTCGTAAACATAGCCATCGTGCCTGACTCCAAGTCCGAGAGGCTCAGTTATGTGTCTGATGGTCCCCGGGCTGGGCATAAAGTTGCGGTCGGGGTCTTCGGCATAGATGCGGCACTCAATGGCATGTCCGCTTTGTTTCAGGTCTTCCTGTTTAAAAGGCAGTTCAAAGCCATTGGCAATGTTCACCATTTCCTTCACCAGGTCAACACCTACAACACGCTCAGTTATAGGGTGTTCTACCTGAAGGCGGGTGTTCATTTCAAGAAAATAATAGTTTTGATTGTCGTCGGCAATAAATTCAATGGTTCCTGCTCCATGATAGTTGCAGGCTTTTGCAGCAGCAACCGCATGGGCACCCATTTCGGCGCGTACTGCGGGGGTGAGCAGGGGAGACGGAGTTTCTTCAATTACCTTCTGATGCCTGCGTTGAACAGAACATTCACGCTCGAACAGGTGCACTGCATTGCCATGTTTATCAGCAAGTATTTGAAATTCAATATGGTGAGGAGATTCAATATATTTCTCAATGTAAACTGAATCATCGCCAAAAGCTGCTTTGGCTTCAGACCTGGCACCACGCAGAGAACTTTCGATTTCCTCTTCTTTTTTAACCAATCGCATGCCTTTGCCTCCACCACCGGCCGAAGCTTTGATCATAACCGGCAAACCAATTTCACGAATAGTTTTGAGGGCTTCATCAAAATCGGTGATTTTGTCAACCGTTCCCGGTACTACCGGCACTCCGGCTGCAATCATGGTTTTGCGGGCGGTAATTTTATCGCCCATCTGCCTGATGGCATCGGCGTTGGGGCCAATAAATTCAATGCCTTCTTTTTTGCATCTTTCTGAGAATGCTGCATTTTCCGACAAGAAACCGTATCCGGGATGAATGGCATCGGCTTTCGACTTTTTTGCCACTTCAATGATGCGGTCAATGTTCAGATAGCTTTCAACCGAAGGGGCAGGGCCAATGTGATAAGCCTCATCGGCATAGCGAACATGCATGGAAGAACGGTCGGCATCGGAATAAACTGCTACGGTGGGAATTCCCATTTCGCGGCACGAACGCATAATGCGTAATGCTATTTCGCCGCGGTTGGCAACAAGAACTTTTTTTATCATAGAATATTTACTGGTAGTCTGCTCAATTTCAGGCGTTTTCTGGCCCGACCACTTAATAACAACAAAACCTGCCTTTTGTTAAATTAATATTAACATTTTAATTGAAAAGCCTGCTGCTTAAGTGTTTTTTACACCTGTCTAAACATGCAAATATATAAATATATGCATTTAAAAAACCATTTTTTTGAATCATTTATCAATTCTTAAGCCGATGGCCGGTATTGGTAAACGTAAGATGTTTGATATAAGCCGGTTAGGGCTGTGAGCAGTCTGATGATTTTTTATTCTGCAAATAAGGCTGATTACACCTGTACCGGGAGTGTAAAAATAAACCGGCTTCCTTTTCCGGGTTCACTTTCAGCGTGAATAGTACCATTGTGGCGTTCAACAAATTCATGACACAGAATGAGCCCTAATCCAGATCCTGCTTCTCCTTTGGTGCCTGAGGAAGTAAAGTTGGTGTCGACTTTAAATAGTTTTTCAATTTTTTCTGAAGGAATTCCAACACCATTATCTGCAATGGTAATGGTTGCTATATTGCCGGATAAAATTGCAGATATTATTACTTCTCCGTTTTCGGGGGTAAACTTAATTGCATTTGAACAGATGTTTCTGACAATTGCATTTATCATGTTCTGATCGGCAAATACCTGCAGGTTTTCATCAACACGATTAATCAGTGCAATATTTTTTTCTCTGGCGTTGGCCATAAGCAGCGAAAAAACTGAATTAACCAGATTGAATAACATGATGTTTGAAGGATGAAACTCCATTCTTCCGGTTTGAAGTCTCGACCATTGCAACAATTTCTCAAGAAGATCAAAAGTATTCCTGCTAAGATCTTTAATCACTCCAATATATTCCTGTATCTCTTCTTTACTCAGGCTATCATATTCGTTGGATAAAATATCACTGAAAGCCATTAACCCGTTGAAGGGAGTTCTCAGATCATGAGCAATAATGGAGAACATCTTATCCTTGCTGGCATTACTTTCGCGGAGTTTCTCAGAATATGATTTGATGGCTTCTTCTGAGAGTTTCTTTTCTGTAATGTCTTCTGATACTTTTATATAACCAATTTGATGGTTGTCGTCATCATAAATAGGTGAAATTTTGGTTGACTCCCAGAATTCTTCTCCGTTTTTCTTGCGATGCCGGGTTGTGCCTTGCCAGCTCTTTCCCGAACCAAGAGTATTGATGATATCATCAACCACCTTTGTATCATTCAGAGTACCATGATGCTTAAACAGGTTTTCTGATTGTAATTCTTTTAATGAATACCCTGTTATTTCAGTAACTTTCGGATTTATATACTCAAGCTTCCCCTGATTATCGGTGATGATAAGCATACTTGGGCTTTGGTCCACTGCAATGGATAGTTTTTTTAGCTTATAATCCGATAGTTTTTTTTGTAAAGAGCTTTCGATGATGATGGGAAGCATTTTCAAATGCCCGTACTCAACATCTTTGATCAGATAGTCACTGGCCCCCATTTTTATGGCCTTAACTGCAACATCTTCGTCACCTGTGCCGGTAACCATAATTACAGGAACTCCTGTACTGATGATATCCGGAAGAAACTCAAACGAAGTCCCGTCACCCAACAGGAAATCGGAAATGATAATATCAAAATTGTTACCCGGGAAAATCTGCCTGGCTTCCTTTACCGAGCCTGCAAATGTTACCTGATAAGAAAGGTTGTGTTCTTTTACCAGACGTTTGAATGCCATCTGATCAACAACATCATCCTCAATGTAAAGAAGATTTATTTTTTCGTGATCCATTGTTTAAGTCAACTAGGGCAATTCACTCAAAGACCAGTAAAGTTTGATGGCTTTGATAACTTCGACAAATTGTTTATAATCCACAGGTTTAACCATATAACCTGCAACGCCCAGGTTAAAAGTATCCACCCGGTCCATTTCCTCCAGAGAGGTGGTAAGCACGATTACAGGAATATGTTTCAGGTTGTCGTCGTTTTTGGCAATTTTCAGAAACTCAATGCCATTCATTCTGGGCATGTTCAGGTCAAGTAAAATAATACCGGGGAATTCGTTTTTTTCATCCCTCAGATATTCAAGCGCTTCTTCTCCGTTTTCAACACTCAACACAGGATTGATTACATTCAGTTCCCTGAGAGCCCTTTTAACGGTCATGGCGTCAATCATGTCGTCCTCAACCAAAAGAATGGGTTTGTTTTTAAGCATTTAAAAGTTGTTTAACAGGTTATTTAAGAATTGTAAAGGTAAAGGTTGTTTGCTCTCCGGGTATTGAAGACACAGAAATTTTTCCTCCGTTGCTTTCAATGATTTTTTTAACAATGGTAAGGCCTATTCCTGTACTTTCAAACTCGTCGCGCGCCTTTAGTGTCTGGAAAATCTGAAAGATCTTCTCAAAATATTTTTCTTCGATTCCGGGGCCGTTATCAGTAATTGAAATTGCCCAGTCGTGTTGGTTTTCAGCACAACGGATTTCGATAATCCCGGTATCTTTGTTGTTGTATTTCACAGCATTGCTGATCAGATTCTGGAAAATCTGAAGCAAACGGGTTGGGCCGTATTTAACAACCGGAAGATTTTCATCCGCAATTACAGTGAATTTTTCGGGTGGTGATACCATTTCAATGGCTTCCTTCACCAACTTATTGAGGTCAATGGTTTCTTTTTCTTCTTTAACCCTGCTCACCCTTGAATAGGCAAGCACACCTTCTATAAGATTCTGCATCCGGTGTACACGGCTCAGCAACAGGTCGAGTTGCATGCGTCCGTCATCATCGAGTTTATCGTGATAATCGGTGTGAATCCATTGGGTTATTGATCCAATCGCTCTGAGTGGTGCTTTCAGGTCGTGGGAAACGATGTAGGCAAAATCTTTCAGTTCCTTGTTTGCAATGTCGAGTTCGTTGATGAGTTTTTCTTTCTGGGCCTCGGTTTTTTTGCGCACCTCAATTTCCATTTCCAAGGATTCCTGCTGCTCAAAGTATTCCTCAATCATTTGCCCGATTTTATGAAACTCACTTCTGAGCATTCCCAGTTTCAGCCTGTCGGTGCTGCTTCGGCTGGCAAGAGCAGATGATATTGTTGATAAAGGTTTCTTCACCAGGAAGTTAAATGACATGAAGAAAATAGCCAGTATAACGATGACCATTCCTGCAAGAAAATAGGTAGAAAAACGGGATAGCTTTTTAAAGACTTTAATAAACTCATAATTTCTGCTCAGCCTGACCCACGAAACTGTATTTCCCTGCCAGTCATTCAGAGGGTATTCAACCACAATTTCATCACCTTGCGGAGAATCGTCCGGAGTTATTTTTTCAATGATATTTATTTTTCCTTCGGTGAGTTGATTTACACTTTCAATCCAGGCTGAATCGAGCAGTTTTCCAACAAAGAAATACCCATAGGCTTCTTTTTCGCGGGCTTCATCGTTGCTGCCGTGCATGGTAGCTGCATGAACTTCAAGTATTCCATACACAGTTTTTAAGTAAAAAAGGGCAATTTTCTTTTTCATCACTTCATCAAACATGCCCTTGGGTATTTCTGCAAAAGGCGGAATGGTATCTTTTATAAATGCAGAGGCAAAAATTGATTCCTGCCTGAGGTTAAACATCCAAACAACATTTGCACCAAATGAACTGAAAAGTGTTTTAAGGTTGTCGTCAGCAAACAGCGGATCGGGAGCTTGCAAATAATTCACCAGATCGTCCCAGTAAGTATAATCATATACGGTACGGCCTATAACCTCAGACCTTGCTTCAATTGCAGTTTCAAGTATTTTTTGCTGCTGAGCTTCTCCTGATGATAAGAGTATTGACGTTTGGCGTTTCTGAATATCCAGAATAATCAGGAATCCGGCAAACATAATCATTGCCGAGATCACCAGAATGATCAGAAGCTTATTTTGAGTTTTCATTTTTTATTGGTAGTTAGTAATTCCCCTGCTGTTGTCGTTTACAGCAAATACTCTGAATAGTTTATGCCAAAAGTTGCCAAATGTAACCTGTTTTTTTGTGCAAATCTTACAATTGATCTGTTAAGCAGTTTTTTTAGCAGAGACCATAAAATGATTTACCGGATTACATTATTTTGATTTAAAAAATTAGATGACAAATATTCTGTTTTTCTTGCTAAAGGGATCAATCTGCCGTATATTTACCACAGATTATAAAACAATAAGTCATGGAAAAGTCAGTAATTATTGAAAAGTTTGGAGGATTGGTTAAACAGGAATCATTAACCTGCCTTGAAGACAAAAGCCTGATGCCCAACGCCTGTCTTTTGGAAGCGGTTTCACCGTTTTCGGGTTACTACAGCGAAGAGCCCGGTGCGTCAAAACCACTTTATTTATTTCTTGTGCTCGAAGGCAATTACTCAGCCGAAGATGTGGCCAGAGCGACTATCAATGTTAAAAAGAAAGCAGGTTTTACTTTTGACGCCGCATTTGGTAAAGTAAGCCTTTTTGAGCATACCTGCCCGGTAATCAGAATACGGGACCTCGAAAACTATGCCAACATCAGGGAATTACAGCTTCTTTACCATGAAGAAGGCCTTGAGTATCGTAAACGAATCAGGAGCATCAGCAACGAAAAAGGCATTATTACACTAAATAAACTTTTTTATCTGGGGTATTGGGGTGATGAGTTGTTTATTGACCGCTCGCAACAACACCATGGTTATTTTAAAATTCCGCGTCATCTTGATTTTGAAGAATTTATTAAGATCATCACTGAAGTTAAATATGAAACCAGTCTGCTTTATTTTGATGCTGCCTATGCCTGGTATTACGAAGGGGAAGGCATTCAGAATATGGTGCGTATTTACCGCGAAGGCCTGACCAAAGAGAAACTTGCAGCCATCAGAAATAAGTTTTTGAGTGTAATGAAATAGTTGTCGGACAAAATTCTTAAAAAGGAATTTGTACGTGAATACCTGCTTTTCTTCGGAAAAGGATTTTGTACTGCGTGATTTAAACTCTTTATCGGAAAAGAAGCTTAATATTGCAGATGCTGAAATCAAACCGGAACAACCAGTCTGGTTTCAGCATCTTGTTATTGTATATCAAATGATTGTGTGAAGCCTTTTGAGCCTATTGTTTGAGCGATGCCTTGGTAAAGAGATGGGGTGGAATGGTTTGATTAAATTTGATGGACGTTATCTTAAACTCGGTGCCATCGCCTTGTTTAAGCATGTCTTTATAGATGACCGTTGCCGGAAACCAACGGCCCTGAACCTGAATTACATTGCTCATTTCCATACGTTTAAGCAATTTGCCACTTTTGGCATACAACTCCTGTTTCAGCGGGACAAAACGCTCGGCATCCACCCATATCTTTTGGGTATAGTAAGCGGCATCTTCCACTTTTGCAGTTAATAACAGAACAAAAGTATTGCGGTCTCCGATTTTTTCCTGTCCCTTGATTTCGGAGCTATAAATTTCATTCAGTTTGCGGTCGTCCATCATATCTTCATACGATAAATCGCTGCCCATAACCGATTGCCTGAGCATATGACCCGAAAGTTGAATGGTTCTGTCGGTGGAAGGGGAATAAATCCAGAGCTGTTTTTCCAGTTTCAGCATTTTGGTTCCTTTCTCTGCTGCTGGCGAAAGGTATTCGGTAAATGATTTGTTGTTCCCCTCTGACCAGCTTTTTGAGGTGATGGTGCGGCTGCCCCGTTTGGTATGAATGGTCATGCTGCTCTCAAAAATTCTGTTGTCCGACGACATATTGGCATCCACTTTTTCAAGTATGGCTGCTCCGTCCTGGGCTGTGGCAATTTCTGCAAGGGCCAGAAGCAACAGTAAAAGTGCTGATTTTGTGAATTTCCTTATCATAGTTTTAATTTTTTAAGCTTCGAGTTCTTTAAAGAGTTTTGCAGTTTGCCTGCGGTAAATTCCAATGCCTGAAAGTAAAGTTCCAATCACGGTTGAAATCACACCCGGAAAAAATCCGATATAAAAGTCGGTTGGAGTGATTCTGGCTTTAATGATAGTAGGCATCATAAGTGAAGCGCCCTGCATCATGCCTGAGATATCAAGTCCGTAAGTTTGAAGCAGCCATGCAAATCCAAGTCCGGCAGCCGTTCCGGTTACTGAGCCGGCAATACCAATGAAAACCGATTCAGCAATCATACTTCTGTAAACGTGGCCTTTGCTTTCACCCATGGCCAGCCTGATGCCAACCTCGCCATAGCGCCTTAGCCCGCCCAGAAGTCCGGCATTCCACAGCACCAGCGACATGGCAAAAATAAAAATGAGCGATACATATGCCGACCACACTTCCGACATCTGCACATACTGCCCCATATTTCCCTGTTGGCTGAGGCTTAGCATAACCGGAGAAAACTCATCATCAGTTTTAAATTTACTATTAAAACTATCCGAGAGTTTTTCAGCCTGATTGTTATCATAAAATCCCGTATTACTGAATCCGGTAATTTCACCGGCAGCATTTTCCATTTCCAGGGCCAGCTGAACGTCTTTAAGGTCAGCAATAATGCTGCCCCGGTCCATAATTTCTACTCCGAAGTGCACAGTGCCTGAAAGCCTGAAATTATACATAGCCATTCCGCCGTTCATGGTGGAAGAAATCAGGGTAAATTCATCACCCGGAGCAATACCAAGTTTACCTGCAAAGCTATTGCTCAGCAGAGCATCGCCGGATTTTCGGGGGAGATGTCCGCTTCGCAGGGCTTTCTGCAGATCAAGCCGGTTCAGTTCATCTTGATTTGCAATCAGTTCCAGCCCCCAGCCGATGGCCGTGCCCTGCGATCTGGTTTCACCGGCAGAATCTGGCACATCAATCAAGCCTCCGAACTGAATGCGGGGAGACCAGCTCATATCAGGATACAGGCTGCGCAAGGAATCGAGCAGTTCTTCAATTTGCATCAAAGCCAGATCGTTGGGCAGCAAACTGGCATCTTCGGCATATGCCCGGGTCATTACCTTTGCATGACCTGTGGTAAATCTGGCATTCATTTCTATGGTATCACCCATAAATCCGGTGATATAAGCATGCATAAACACTGTAAGCGTTACTCCGATGGCGACAACCATGATTGGCAATCTGCTGCGGCTTTTATCGCGCAAAAGTCCTTTTATCAGAAATTTTATCATTGCAGTTTCCCCCTTAAAGCATCTGTTGGATTCATTCTGGCGATTTTTCTTGCCGGCAAATAACTGACAATGGCTGTAGTGATGGTAACCGTAAGCACTGTACCAATAACCAGGCCTGCACTATAAACAGGATACAGAGTCTGGGCTATGGCCATACCAAATTCGCTGGTATCTACCGGCATTGTCCAGCCTGCTTTTGCCTGCCAGGCAAGGAATGGAAGTCCATAAGCAGCAGAAAGTAAAGCTGCCAGCACCGCATGCATACTGCCTTCAACAGTAAAAAGCCCAACCACCTGCTGTTTGGTGTAACCCAGGGCAACATAGGTTCCAATCTCTTTTTGCCGCCGGAAAATGGAAAGTACCTGAGTGTCAAATATCGCCAGCATGGCCAGCAGCAGCAAGATGAAATACAACACAGTTTGCCCGGCTGATTTGGTTTTTATCATTTCATCCACCTGCTTTGTGAGCTCTGCTTTTGATTTGTATTTCCAACCCGGTATTTCATTCCAGCCATCAGTTTTGTCGCGCAGAACAATCAGGCTGATTTCATCAGGCAGCAGCATTACTTCCTGCAAGGTTGCCAATGGAATATAGATCTGCCCGGCATCCACAGCCGGAACATTCGATGAAAAAATGTCTGTAATCAGTACATCAGTGGCATCGAAAGTGCCATTTGCATTGCGCCATCGCAAGGTAACATAGTCACCGGCCTTTAATTTGCTATGTTTGGCCATCATGTTGCCGATAATTGCCGGTATTGCCGATGCTGTGGTGCCCAATTTCCGTGAAGGAAGTTTAAGTATGCTTTGTCCGGGATCCAGGCCTTTTATAACTACTGACATCATGCGTCCTTCAGGAAAAATTGCGCCCTGGGTAAGCAACAATCCGGTCAGGTCTCCAGCCTTCATAGCATTTTCAAGCTGTGAAGGTAATTTGGCATGACTTCCTGCAAGGGTAAACGGGTCGTAAGGGTCATATGATTCGTGCCAGTATTGTCCGCCGCCTATTTCCCACTGAGTCATATCGGTTTTTGCCTGATGATCCCATCCGGTCATGATTCCTTTCAGCCAGATGATGACTACAAAAGAAAATGACAGCACAAGCACATTCAGCCAGGTTCTTAAGCCCGCACCGGTTAAATTGCGCCAGGCAAGTTTTAATGCGATTTTCATGACTTATTTGTTGTGGGTTACAACTTCATCTTTATCAACCCTGCCATCGAGCAGGTAAATTTTACGATTCAGATAGCTGATTACCTTTTCGTCGTGGGTGGCAAAAATAAAAGTGGTTTTCAGCTCCTGATTGAGGGTTAACATGGTTTTGAGAATATGATGGGAGTTGGCTGCATCAAGGTTGGCAGTCGGCTCATCGGCCAGCACCAGCTTTGGCTTTTTAACCATTGCCCTCGCTATCGCCACCCGCTGACATTGCCCCCCGGAAAGCTGCGGAGGTTTTGAACGAATTTTATCACTGAGGCCTACCCATTCCAAAGCTTCCTGAACCATTTTTCGCCTTTCCTGTGATGGGATTTTTAGCAGAAGCAGCGGAAATTCAACATTCTCAAACACAGTGTGAACCGCCAGCAGGTTGTAACTCTGAAATATAAAACCCAGGCTTTCGCGCCGAAGCATGGCTGCTTCATGAGTGTTTAATTTGCCTATAGATTTGCCGAGTACATTTGCTTCTCCCAGCGTAGGCACATCAAGTGAACCGAGTATGTTGAGCAAGGTGGTTTTTCCTGAGCCGCTGGGCCCGATCAGTCCGGTAAACTCACCTTGTGCAAAATCAAGATTCAGGTTTTCCAGTGCCGTGAATTCTGTTTTGCCCATCGGAAAACGCTTGTACATTTCCTTAACACTGATGATTGTTTGTGTTTCCATACCAGTTGGTATTTTGTTTGTTCCTTTAATGATGATAAACCAGCATCAGTTGAATTCCATTCCCTGCCATGATCTGGCTTTCGCCTGAAGAATAGGGCATCTGGTAATTTACCGGATTCACATATCCCAGGATATGCAGATCGAAATTCCTGATGGTTTGTTTTATGTTGATGATGTTGTAGCTGTTGTTGTTTCGCCAGTCATAATAAGCCATATAACTGATGTTTGTTGAAATATTCAGCGGATAACTTACCGATAATCCGCTGAATGCCAGGGTTGTCGTTTTTTTGAAAGATTTGTCAGCCGACATGGCCTGCAGGTGCTCAACTGTAAGATTAAGTCCGTTACCAATACCGAAAGTATAATCTGCTCCGGCTGATAGAAGTGACAGATGGCTGGCAATACCCATGTTTTTTCCCAGGGCTGTATGTGTAGCCTCGAACCAGAGCCCGATTTTTAAATCCCATTTTCCGTCGAGTCCAAACCTGTATTCAGGAATTTTGTCGTATTCAGGCAGCCCTGAATTATTGTCAGTTGAACGTGCGGTTCTTGTATGCAAGCTAAAAGCCATCTCTCCCGATTTCAAAGGGAACTGAAACCGTCCGCCAGCTTCAGGAAACCGGGGATTAGAGCCGGTTATTTCCCATGTTTTCAGATTTTCGGAAGACAAAATTCCCCAGATCCAGAGATTGGCGTTGTTCAGGAAATAGTATCTGCCCAGCACCGCCCAAACGCCGTCGGTTAGTTGAAGCGGGTCGCGCGGGTCAACTTTGTCGAACCACATCAATGGCCTGAGCATGGCAGATGAGCCAAAATTAATTTTTTGTAAACCTGCACGTATTTCAAACTGCTCACCTGAATATCTTAGCCACAAACGATATGGCTTTACCGAACCAGAAGTATTTATTGAATCAAAAGGAATTGTACCCAGGCTACCCGAAATGTTGGCTGAAGCTTCTGCGTCAAACATCCTGCTGTTATTTTTATAACTGTAATTAAGCTGAGGAATGTATCTGCCTCCACCCCAAAGCGACATATCCTGGCTGAAATTGTAATTAAGCCATGCTGATGCCTGCCCGCTGAACAACAGGGTGTCATTAGTCTGAGAATAACTCAGTCCCTGAATGGTGAAAAACAAAACTAATAGGCTGAGGCGTGTCATTTACTGCTCATTTTACTGTTGTTTGGGGCAATTCCATAAGTGAAAAAGCGTGTTATTTCCATAATGAGCTCCTGAGGTGTTCCATATAGCTGCAGCAGGTATGGATCATTGATCAGAGTTGAAATATTCTGAGAAACATAAAGCAGCAACTCCGGTTTAAAGTCTTGCCTGAAAACACCACGTTGCTGGGCTTCTTTGAAATCGGAAATAATCTCGCTCCATACTTTGGTTGTCTTTTCAGCGATAAACTCCTTTAATCCCGAATCGTTGTCGCTGTAAAAGTCTTTCAGGAATTCCGGGCTGATGTTATTTACTGAGTCAGATTTCAGACTGAGCATGGCCTGCAGCTTCTCATCTGCCGGTGTTTCTGCCTGCATAATATCCCTGAATTTTTGAATTGCCTGGTCAACCTCTTCATCATAAACAGCTTTGGCCAATGACAACTTATCGGTGTAGTACCTGTAAAAAGTCATTTTGCTGCATCCGGCCGCATTACATATTTCATCCACAGAAACCTTCCTGAATCCATACTTCCAGAATAATTCCCTTCCCGAGGACAATATGGCGGATTGCTTTTTATTTAAAATTGTTACCATGATTAGGAAAATGTTACTAAAACAGTACAAAAATACAATAATAGTATCATTGTTGTCAAGAAAAATCTGTTCTTTTTTTTGAATATTTTGTAACTAAACGATAATCAAATAATTAAACAGGTTATTTTGTAAAAAATCGAATTTGATAACTGGTTTTCATCATGAGTTAATCCCGGTAAACCACTGAGAAATGCTTAAACATACTACTAGTTGTTGTTTACAAATAAAAAATTGTTCTACATTTGCAACATTGTTGCAATAACATTGTTTAGTTTCAAATTTTAATCAGTTATGGACGCTGCTGAACTTTTGCATAAGCATAATTTGAAAAAGACCTCACCCCGTGTGGCCATCATCGAAGCCCTGCAATCGGCCAAAAGTCCCATGTCGGAGGCTGAAATCAGCAAGCTGATGGGCAATCATTACGAGCGTACTACTTTTTACCGCAGTGCCCAGACACTCGAAGAGGCGGGACTATTGCATAAGATTGTGGTGGATAAGCTTCAGGTAAGATATGCATTGAATGTAGGCAGGTCGCTTCATACAGTAAGGACAGCCCATGCTCATTTTTATTGCAACAGTTGTCACGAATTAATTTGTCTTGAACACATACATCCCGGCCCTTACCGCTTGCCGGCAGGTTTTCAATCGCAGGAATCGGAGGTGATCATTAAAGGTTTGTGCGATAAATGCACCCTATGATTAATTGAATTAGTCTGTTGTGAAAAGTTGTGTCAATAAAGTGAAGATGATGTTGTCGGTTATGCTGACAGCCATACTGCTTGCCCCCATAATTATACAGGGCTTGCACAGGCACAGTCATTCTCATTGTTGCCACATCAGTGCTCCCGATGGCCTGAACAGGTATTTTCATCACCACGACCATCATTCCTGCGGTATTTGCAGTTTTGAAATTTTGCCCGGGATTTCCGGCGAATCAGTTAATTTGCCATCATCATTTTCCGCTGAAGCAGATGTTGATTTCTTATACAAGAGTTCCGCTGAATTATTTAATCCGGTTTATGCCCGCCTGAGAGCGCCTCCCGTTGCCTGACAGAGTGCTTCAGTGAACTGGCTTTTTGCGAAAAGACCAGCAGATTTTCTTTAACCTTTACCTCAAGTTTTTAATAATGAAATTTTTTGCAACGGCAGTTGTAATGCTGATGCTGTCGTTTTCTGCAGCGTTCAGCCAACAAAAGTTTGAGCTTGGCGGGCAAGTATTTTCGTCCGAAAGCAAGCCATTGGCGGGTATTAATGTCAGGTTGGAAAACAGTTCAGCAGGCGGTGTTACTGACAAAACAGGGCGTTTTACGCTGGGCTTTTTCCCGGAAGGAGATTACCATATTACAGTTTCTGCAGTGGGTTTTGAAACCCAAAAAGTAAATGTAACTTTAAAAAGTGACACCAGCCTGAAAATCATACTTTTACCTGCGGTAGTGACATTGGCTGAGGTTTCCATTCATGGGGATTACCACAATTACCGGCGTTCGGGCGATTCACGAGCTGTGGAAATAGTAACCGATGAGTTTTTACGTAAAAACTTGTCAGGCAGCCTGATGAAGACATTAGACCGGCTTCCCGGGGTAAGTTCCATGTCCATAGGATCGGGGCAATCCAAACCTGTGATCAGAGGGATGAGTTTTAATCAGGTGATAGTTGCTGAAAACGGAGTTAAACACGAAAGTCAGCAATGGGGTGCCGACCATGGTATAGAAGTAGATCAGTTTGCTGTGGAAAGGGTGGAAGTAATCAAAGGGCCCGCTTCTCTCATGTATGGATCGGACGCCATTGCCGGGGTGATTGACCTGAAACAGTCTTTTGTGCCCGAACCTGGTGAAACTGGCGGCGATATCACGCTGAGCGGACAAACCAACAATATGCAGGCAGCGGCTTCTTTAGGGTTTTATACACGAAAAAACCAGTGGTGGGCAAAAGCCCGGTTTACTGCCATTGATTATGCCGATTATCAGATTCCTGCTGATAGTGTTGAGTATTATTCCTATTACTTCAGGCTTAAGGACAGGAAATTGCGGAATACAGCAGGAGAGGAGAAAAACGGAAATATTGCCCTGGGTTATATTTCCGGGAAGTTCAATTCTACCCTTTTTGTTAACAATACATTTTCAGAGAGTGGCTTCTTTGCCAATGCCCACGGGCTCGAAATCCGCAACTCTCAGATTGATTACGACCGCAGCAACCGCGATACTGATCTTCCCATGCAACAGGTAAATCACCTGAAAATGCACTGGAAAAATTCATGGCAACAAACAGGATTTACCCACCGTTTGGACATTGCATGGCAGCACAATAACCGCAAAGAGTTTTCGGAAGCGGTGGAACATGGTTACATGCCAAAACCATCCGATAGTCTTGAACGCAAATTTGTAAAACAAACCTGGTCGCTGGCTTATGCTGTGCAAAACCGTGAATCTGCTGCGGTGAAGCTTTCTGCCGGTGTCAACGCCGAGCATCAGCACAACATTTCAGAAGGGTGGGGATTCATTCTGCCTTCTTACAAACGGAATACAGCTGGAGTTTTTCTGCTCGGGGAAACAAAACCATCAGAGAAATGGCTGGTTTTGGCCGGTTTGCGCATGGATGCGGGGTCAGTGATCATTGAGGATTATTTCGACTGGTTTCTCAGCCCTGTTGACGAAAATGATACAAACCGGATATTTAAACAGCGGGCTTTTGCAAATTCGCCTGATTTCAGTCACCTGAGTGGTTCGGCCGGCTTTGTTTACAAGTCGGGGAGCATGGTGCTGAAAACCAATCTGGGGAATAGTTTCAGACTACCGCTGGCCAAAGAGCTGGCTTCGGATGGAGTAAATTACCACATGTACCGTTTTGAAAAAGGCAATCCGCAACTTAAGCCAGAAACAGCCTGGCAATTGGATGCAGGCATTGAAATTAACCGGTTGAGGTGGGCTGCTGAAGTTTCTCCTTTTATCGCATGGTTTCCTTCCTACATTTATCTGAATCCAACCTCTGCATATTATGAAGGACTGCAGATATTCAACTATACCCAAACAGAAGTGATGCGGGCTGGCGGAGAATTTCATCTGCATTATACTATCCTCAGGGAACTGAAGATCGGGGCAATAGGGGAGTATGTGTGGTCGCAGCAGATGTCGGGTGAAAAGAAAGGTTTCGGACTGCCTTTTTCGCCACCTGCATCTCTATTGCTTAATCTAAGTTGTCAGCCTGTAACGAAGGGAGTAATGTCTGATACCTGGATTTCTGTTGATTTTAAAATGGTTTCGGCCCAAAACAACATTGTACCTCCCGAAAAGAAAACCCCGGGGTATAATTTGCTGAATGTTGGAGCTGGATCAACCCTGAAAGCAGGAAAACAATCGCTTGAAATCAATTTACGGATCACCAATTTATTGAATCGCCGGTATCTCGACCACACCGGTTTTTACAGACTAATTGAAGTTCCCGACCCGGGCCGCGGATTTCAAATTAGCCTCAGAATGCCTTTTAATATTAACTCTCAAAAACCTTAACAAAATGAAAAACTACAAATTATTTTCTTTACTTACTGCCTTGTCTTTAGCTTTTTTACTCATTTCCTGTAATAAGGAAGATGAAATAAATGCTCCGGTGTTCAACACCTTCGAACTGGGTTATGACAACAACGGATCTGCAGTGATAGGCGACGAGTTGCATATTGACTCAGAAATCATTGCCGAAGGAAAGATATCCACCATCCGGGTTACCATTCATCACGAAGGCGATCATGAAAAAAGTATTTTGGTAGATACAGAATGGGAATTCGACAGCACCTACACCACTGGATATGCCGGTGTGAAAAACATTGATTTTCATGAACATATTGATATTCCGTTAACTGCTGAAGCTGGTGAGTATCATTTTCATCTGATTGTTACCGATATGGAAGGCAACCGTTCAGAAAAGGAAGCCGAATTGCTGTTGATTGTACCCGCCGACAATACCGCACCTCAGGTGAGCATTTCTTCTGCTCCTGCTGATATGCAGGTGTTTACCAACGGAGACGACATCAGCATTTCCGGGAGTGTTACAGATGAAACTTCGCTGGGAGGGTTGTATATCGGGTTGGTTAAAGCTTCACAAGGATTGCAGGATTCAGTAGTTGATGCCACCAATACCATTACTTTGCTGCATACCCATAGTTTTGATTCTGATAAACAGCATAACTTTACAGCTTCCATCAAAGTTGGTGCTGCAATGGACAACAACATCACACCTAAAGAAATTACCGGTGATCTTTCATGGACAAGTGGCGAATACTTTTTAATTGTAAAAGTTAAAGATGCCTTTGGGGGCAACTGGGGCTTTTCACAAAGGTATCCGTTGCAAATAAATATTTAAACCTTACGGACTTATCCTGAATTGCTTTTTTTTTCGGCACTAAAGGGCGATTTGTCACCAATTCTCAAAAATAAGAATCTATGAAAAAGTTTTTTCCAATCTTTTTTCTGTTAATAATCATTGTTTTGTTTGTTTCTTGTGGCAAAGAGGAAAAAGATGATGTTTATCCCGAAATAAAAATGGATTGCTGCGGTGGTTTTCCATTGAATTGTGATACCATTGAAAGGGGAACCACGTTTACTTTTGTTGCCCGGTTTACAGATAACGAGGAACTTGGAGCCTTCAGCCTTGATGTACACCATAATTTTGATCATCACACCCACAGTACTGACCCGTTACCCTGCGAGTTTGGGCCGGTTAAAGATCCGTTGAATCCGTTCAGGCTGATTAAGGAATATCAGATTCCGTCAGGTTTGACCAGCCATCTGGCAGAAGTTGAAATAAGCATTCCGGCAGATGCTGATCCAGGCGATTATCATATGATGGTAAGGTTAACCGACAAAACCGGCTGGCAAACGCTGAAAGGAATCAGCTTTAAGGTGAAATAGTTAAAAACAACAAGCCCTGCCTATTCCCGGCGGGGCTTGTTTATGAAGTTTTAAAAATCAAAAGAATTTATTCCTCTTTAATCATCAAATCCCGGGCGTTTAAAGTCCATAGCATCCGGAAACTCCTTTAAGGCGCGTTTCCTGATTCTGGCAAGCCTGACAAGTGCTGTTAAAAACTGATCCTCATCTTCAGGGAAAAAGGACAAAAGTGTACTGATGGCCTGAATACATCTGTCAACTGCAATAATGGCAATTTTTGCAGAGCCGTTGTTGTCGTACATGGCCTCAGGCGAATCATCAAAAGGCGGGTCGAGCGCTCTGGCAAACTTAACTGCAATAAAATGCTGAAACCAAAGCAGAACTTCAATGGCATCGCTCAGCTTATCAGAAGTAGAATTTGAATCTGCATTCAGGATTTCCTTCAATTTTTCAACATCCTCTTTTCTGTTTTGAAACCAATCTCTGAACCAGCGCGAGTGCTCGTCGGCTTTTCTGTATAAGTAGTGTTTCCTTACATCAGCCCTGCTTCTTTTCTTGTCCGAAATTTCAGCAGCTACCTCCTCATCATCAAAAAGTTCGTCAAGGTTAATACCTTGCTCTTCAGCCATTTCGCGTATCATTTCCATGGTATCCGCAAAAATACTGGCCATTTCTTCTACAAAATCGGGTTCGGGCAGGTTGCGTTCTTCGCGGACGCGTTCGCGTTCAAATTCCATAAGGTAAACGCTGCAGCGGTGACTTAACCGGCATCTTTCGCACCAACGGTCGCAATAATTGTGTACAGAAGCAATAACATCGTATTCCTTGTGTATTCTTTTGAGCAGGTCGCGCCCTTTTTCACGCTCCATAAAAAGATCAGACTTGAATTTATTATTCGGTTATGCCCACCCTGTTCAGGATAAATGCAACTTCAAAGGCTGTTTCCTTCAATGCATCAAACCGGCCGGTAGCTCCGCCATGCCCCGATTCCATATTGGTTTTGAGCAGCAGAATGTTGTTGTCGGTTTTCATGGCCCTTAGTTTGGCTGTAAATTTAGCCGGTTCATGATATCCTACCTGTGAGTCGTTTAAACCTCCTGTAATGAGCATATTTGGATAATTTTGGGCTTTAACGTTATCGTAAGGGGAGTAGGAGAGCATATACTTATAATACTCTTCGATGTTTGGATTTCCCCACTCTTCGTATTCCTGAGTAGTGAGCGGAAGACTGGCATCGAGCATGGTATTGATAACATCAACAAAAGGAACCTGAGCAACTGCTGTCTGGAAAAGTTCGGGGCGCATATTTACCACTGCACCTACCAGCAAACCACCTGCACTGCCTCCCATAATGGCAAGCCCTGAGGGAGAAGTGTACTTATCGGCAATCAATTTTTCGGCGCAGGCTATAAAATCGGTGAAGGTGTTCTTTTTCTTCAGCAATTTTCCATCCTCATACCATTGTTCACCCATATCGCTGCCCCCGCGAATTTGTGCTACTGCAAATACAAAACCACGGTCAATCAGGCTGTAAAAACTCGAAATAAAATAAGCATCCGAGCTGGCTCCGTATGAACCATAGGAATAAAGCAATGCAGGATTACTGCCGTCTTTTTTGAGCGTTTTTTTATAAACAACCGACATGGGAACCTCAACACCATCGGCAGCTTTGGCCCAAACCCTTTCCACGGTGTAATCATCCGGATTAAATCCTGAAGGGACTTCCTGCTGCTTCAACAGCGTACTTTTTCCGGTTGCCAGATCATATTCGTACACGCTGTTGGGCCGGTTGAGCGAAGTGTAGCTGTAGCGCAGACTTGCCGAATTGTACTCAGGAGTTCCATTCATATAAGCAGTGTACACAGGCTCAGGGAAACTTATGGTTTTGCTGCTGTTGTCTCTGATGTTCAGCACTTTAATTTCGTTTAACCCATTTCTTCTGATCTGAGCAGCAATATAATCGCTGAAAATATCAATTCCTTCAAGTTTTGCCGATGCATCATGCGGGATCACCACTTTCCAGTTGCTGCGGTTTTCGTATCCCGTAAGAGGAGCCTCATACAACATGGAATTCAGGTTTTCGCGGTCCTTATATTGAATAAAGAATTTTTCTTTATGATGATATACGTGGTATTCCACATCTTTAGTTCTGGGAATAAATACTTTAAACTTGCCGGCAGGTTCATTGGCATTGAGGTAAAGGTATTCCGAAGTAGTAAAGCTGCCGGATGTAATAAAGATAAAATCGTCGGTTTTTGATTTTTCAACGCCCACAATAAACTGTTCGTTTGGCTCTTCAAAAACAAGTGCGGCAGGTTTGTTGCTGCCCAGTTCCAGACGATAAACCCTCCAGGCGCGCAGGGCGTCGTTTCCTAAAGTGTAGAAAACCGTTTTATTGTCGTTTGCCCATGCAAATCCCTGAACATTATCAATAGATTCGGGCAAATCGGCTCCGGTTTCAAGGTTTTTAAATTTCAGCGTAAAACTGGCATATGAACCGGTTTCATTTGATGCATAGGCAGCAAGATTGTTGTTGGTGCTTATATCGTAGCCTGCAAAAATAAATGCGGGTTTTCCTTCGGCCATCTTATTTACATCAAAAACCACCTCTTCGGGGGCATTGGTATCGCCTTTTTTCCGGCAGTAGATGCGGTATTGTTTTCCTTCCTCGGTGCGGGAATAATAGAAGTAGCCGTTGTCTGACTGCGGCACGGTTTCGTCGGTTTCCTTAATGCGGCCTTTCATTTCAGCAAAAAGTTTCTCCTGAAGCGGCAGGGTGGATTGCATAACCGTGTCGCAATAAGCATTCTCAGCATTCAGGTATGCCAGTACTTCGGGATTCTCCTTTTCGCGAAGCCAGAAGTAATTGTCGATTCTTTCGTTGCCGAATTCGTTGAATTTAACCGGTTTTATTGAGGCTACCGGAGGTGCAGGAAAATCACTTTGCATAGTTATGGTTGCTGTGTGTTTTGTGTTGTTGGTGCAGGCCGAAAATGCCAGTGCGGCAATGCAACCCATCAGTAGGTTTCTTTGCTTGTTCATGAAAGTGAGTATTTTGCTGTAAAAGTAAAAAGAATTTCAGAGTTTATTTGAATTATAAGTCTGGTTTAATCATGAAAAACAAAAAGCATAGCGGTGAAATGGAGCGGCAGTAATAAATTATTTCATCTTTATAACTGAAAATATTTATCATGATTCATTTAGTTTTAATTCAATTTTTTTCAGGATCAATTTCCAGGTAATTATCAGTTTATTTAATAGGCTCATCACATGGATTTTTATAAATCATAGCACAGGTATTGTTCAAATTTGTACCACTGCTGTTCTTATTCGTGCACTTTAATTAAATAAATATTTATGAGAAATATTGTAAAATAAACATTATAAGCAAATTACGATTATGGCTTGGAAATTGGTATGTATTAAAAAACTTAATAACTACCTTATGAGCTACAAAAACTTACTCTTCTCGTTTTGCCTGATTTTTCAGGTGGTTTCTATCTTCGCAACTCAACCGGTAAAAGACAGGGAATCTGCCCCTGATTACATGAAATGGAATCTGTCAGATATTTATCCGGGATGGGATGATTGGCAAAAAGACTTTGAACTGGCCAACAATTCGCTTGAAAAGCTTACTGCAATGAAAGGAACATTGGGCAGTTCGCCTGAAGCATTGCTGGCTTATTACAAGACTAATGATGAGTTGAGTAAATTGGGTACAAAACTTTTCTGCTACCCATATTTACTCAGATCGCTTGATGCACGTGACAAAGAAGTGAATGAGCGGTTTCAAACAATTCAGGCCTTCTTTGCAAAGGTGGGGCAACAGTTGTCATGGGTGTCTCCTGAAATGGTTGAGATACCGAAAGAAAGAGTAATGAATTGGATGGATTCAGAAAAAGAATTTGCTCCTTACAAATTCGGGATTCTTAACCGCTACCGGCTTCAGGAGCATATCCTTCCTGCTGAGCAGCAGGAGTTGGTGAGTTATTTCTCTCTGTTGGGCGACAGCCCCTCGGCAATTTATACTGAGGTTGCAGTATCTGATAATAAATTTCCTGAATTTATCAGATCAAATGGAGAAAAGGTTACACTCACTTATCCGGTTTTGTCGGAAATTCTTACTTTTTCAACAGACCGTGAAGAGCGTCAAAGAGCTTACGTTGAATTTAACAACAATTTCAAATCCCGCGAGAATACCATGGCAGCATTGCTTTCAGCAGTATGCAAATCAGACTGGGCATATGCCAGGGCATATCGTTTCCCCGGGGCACTTGAATCATCGCTTAATGCAAACAATATTCCGGTGTCGGTTTATGAAAATCTTATCAGTGCAGCTAAGGAGAATGCTTCAGCTTATCAGCGTTATCTTGCGCTGCGAAAAAAAGTGTTAGGTTACAGCGATTATAATTCCTGGGATGGATCTGTTAGCCTGGGAGAGTACACCAGGAAATATTCATTTGATGAAGCTGCCCAACTGATAAAACAGGCATTAAAACCGCTTGGTGAAGAATACAACAACAATCTTAATCTTGCTCTGCAAGGTGGTTGGATTGATGTACTCGAAGGTGAAGGTAAGGAAACAGGAGCCTATTCCATGAGTGTTTACGGAGCGCATCCTTATATTTTGCTTAATTATGATCAAACCCTCAATTATGTTTCAACGTTGGCTCACGAACTTGGACATTCAATTCACTCTATGCTTTCATCAGCATATCAGCCTTTTTCAACCCACCACTACAGTACTTTTGTTGCTGAAGTGGCTTCTAATTTTAACGAAGAGCTGCTGTTGGACTATTTATTGAAAAATACTAAAGATCACCACGAGCGCATTGCGTTGCTTGATCAGGCAATTGTTAATCTTACAGGCTCGTTTTACCGTCAAAGTCAGTTTGCTGATTTTGAGCTGCAGGTTCACAGGCTTGTTGAGCAGGGAAAGCCAGTAAACGCGGGTATTCTTAATGGTATAATGGAAGACCTGAATCAAAAGTATAATGGTGATATATTGTCGCCCAATGAGTTAAGGAACAGCGTTTGGGCGCAGGTAATGCATTTCTACAACCTGCAATTTTATGTATATCAATATGCCACCAGTTATGCTGCTGCAATTCAGGTGCTGCAAATGACAACAACAGGTTCTGAAGAACAAAGAAAGGATGCAACCGAAAAATATCTTAATTTACTTCGGTCAGGAGGAAACGATTATCCTGTTGAGCAGCTGAAAAAAGCCGGAATTGACATGACCTCTCCTGGTCCAGTACTTGCTGTTGTTGACAGATTAAACTTTCTTATTGATCAGCTGGAAGCCGAACTTAAGGCAGTAGGAAAGATATAAATGAATTCTTTACATTTATGTACCAGGCGCCCGGATAATATATTTATTACGGGCGCTTCTATTATTTCGAAGAAAATTTATTTGATCCTTTTTCTTGTAATAGTCTATAGTTCTTTCCGCAGTCTTGCTACCGGAATATTCAGTTGCTCGCGGTATTTGGCAACAGTACGGCGGGCGATGTTGTAGCCCTTTTCTTTTAAAATATCAGTGAGTTGCTCATCGGTGAGCGGTTTGCCTTTTTCTTCGGCTTCAATGCAGTCGGATAATATTTTTTTTATTTCGCGTGTAGAAACCTCTTCTCCTGATTCTGTTTGCATTGATTCAGAGAAAAATGTTTTAAGCAAAAATGTTCCGAAAGGAGTTTGCACGTATTTTGAATTGGCAACCCTTGAAATAGTAGAAATATCCAGGCCCACCAATTCGGCTACATCCTTAAGAATCATGGGGCGCAGCCGGGTTTCGTCGCCCGAAAGGAAATACTCCTTCTGGTATTCCATAATGGCTGACATGGTTACAAACAATGTGTTTTGCCTTTGTTTGATGGCGTCAATAAACCACTTGGCCGAATCTATTTTTTGTTTGATGAACATTACAGCATCTTTCTGGCTGCTGCTTTTCGATTTGCTTTCGGCATAGGTTTCAAGCATATCTACGTAAGTGCGGCTGAGCCTGAGTTCGGGTGTATTTCTCGAATTGAGCTGCAGTTCAAGTTCTCCGTCTTTATTATAGACAAAGAAATCGGGCATAATGTAATGATTGGTTCGGGTGGTTTCGCCCATCGAATTGCCCGGTTTGGGGTTAAGCTTCAGTATCTCATTTACTGCATCGCGCAGCTCTTCTTCGGTTACCTTAACTTTTTTTGATATTTTGTCGTAATGTTTTTTGGTTAACTCATCAAAATAGCGATCTACCAGATGTGCTGCAAGTGTGACAGCCGGAGCGGGATCCTGTCTTTGCAGTTGTATCAGCAGGCATTCTCTCAGGTCGCGGGCACCTACACCCGGAGGGTCAAATCCCTGAACTATTTTTAGCATTTCGGCAAGTTCTTCGGGAGTCGTGGCGATGTTCTGCGTAAAAGCCAGATCGTCAACCATGGCTGTGAGGCTGCGATTCAGATATCCCGAATCATCAAGGTTACCAATGATGTATGTTGCAATGGCTACCTGTCTTTCATCCAGACGCTGCATACCCAATTGGGCAATAAGCGTTTCATGAAAGGAAATTCCTGAGGCATAAGGTACTTCGCGGTGCTCATCGTCTGAACTGCTGTTGTTTGAATTCATCCGGTAAGCCGGAATGTCATCGTCGTCGAGGTAATCGGTTATGTCAAAATCTTCGCGTTCCCGCTCCAGTTCATCCACCGGATCGGGCTCTGTATCGGTAGGAAACTCTTCGGCATCGGTGCTCATTTCGGGGTCAGAGGCATCTTCGAGTGCCGGATTTTCTTCAATCTCCTGCTTGATGCGCTGCTCAAGCGCTATGGAAGGAATCTGCAACAGCTTCATAAGCAGAATTTGCTGCGGCGACAGCTTCTGCAGGAGTTTCTGTTGTAGTTTCTGAGTTAACATGCAAACCGGTGTTAAATTATGCTGCGAATATAAGGGCAATTTACAAATTATTTTGCTTCATTGTTGCATTAGTCTGTTAATTTTAAGAATACATTAATGTTTTGCGGGTGTAATGGCTTGCTCCTGAGTGAACTGTAATTAATTGTGTTCTTATATAAATCATTGTAAATCAATAAAATAAATGGTTTCATAGAATAGTTTTCCCTGAATAGAAGGGAAATTTGTTTTATACAAATCCAATGAATTAAGAACCTTTAAAATTCCGCAATAAAAAACCTGACTGTTAAACAAACAATCAGGTTTTTGTGATAAGTCAGATACTGAAGGTATTTTTTTAGAATTCAGCGTTTTGCGGAGTCCTCGGGAATGGAATTACATCGCGTATGTTGGCCATTCCGGTTACGAACAGCATAAGCCGCTCAAAACCCAGTCCGAATCCTGCATGTGGCGCGGTGCCGTATTTGCGGGTATCGAGATACCACCAGATGTCTTTTTCGGGAATATGCATTTCGTTGCACCTTTGAACGAGTTTTTCGAGAATCTCTTCGCGCTGCGATCCGCCAATGATTTCGCCGATTCGGGGGAACAACACATCCATAGCCCTCACAGTTTTGCCATCGTCGTTTTGTTTCATGTAAAACGCCTTGATGTGTTTGGGATAATTGGTAAGGATTACAGGCCGCTGAAAATGTTTTTCAACGAGATAGCGCTCGTGTTCGCTCTGCAGATCGGTGCCCCAGTCTACCGGAAACTCAAATTTCTGTCCTGAAGCTTTCAGTATGTCAATGGCTTCGGTGTAGGAAAGCCGCATAAAGTCATTGTTTACAACAAATCTGAGTCTTTCAATCAGCTCGTTGTCGTACATTTTGTTCAGAAACTCCAGGTCATCCATACAATGTTCCAGCGCATAATTTACCAGGTACTTCAGGAAATCTTCGGCCAGATCCATGTTGTCGTTGATATCGTAGAATGCCATTTCGGGTTCTATCATCCAGAATTCGGCAAGATGCCGCGGTGTGTTCGAATTCTCGGCTCTGAAGGTAGGCCCGAAAGTATAGATATTTGATAAGGCCATAGCTCCGAGCTCACCTTCGAGCTGTCCGGAAACAGTAAGATTGGTGGCTTTTCCAAAGAAATCCTGACTGTAATCTACTTCTCCGGCATCGTTCAGGGGAGGGTTTTTGGCATCAAGGGTCGTTACTCTGAACATAGCACCTGCACCCTCAGCATCAGAACCTGTGATGATTGGTGTGTGGAGATAATAAAAGCCGTTGTCGTTGAAATATTTATGAATAGCAAAGGCCATGGCATGCCTCATGCGCAGCACAGCACCGAAGGTATTTGTCCTTGGCCTCAGGTGGGCTATTTCACGTAAAAATTCCATGGAATGGCCTTTTTTCTGAAGCGGATAGGTTTCGGCATCGGCTGTGCCATAAACTTCAAGTTCTTTGGCCTGAATTTCAACAGCTTGTCCCTGTCCCGGTGATTCTACCAGAATGCCGTTTACTGAAATACAGGAACCGGTGGTAACCAATTTCATGGTTTCTTCATCGAATGAAGCAAGGTCAACCACAATCTGTATGTTATGAATAATGGAACCGTCGTTTAAGGCTATAAATGCAACATTTTTATTGCCGCGTTTGGTGCGCACCCAACCTTTAAGGTTTACCATGTTGCCAGCCCCAATGGCCTGCCATTTACTCAGAATTTCAGAGATTTTTGTTCTTTTAAGCGATTCCATTATGAAGGGAATTGAAATTGAGTTTAAATTTCATTTTAAAACGCTGCAAAGTTACAAAAATTGACCAAGCTTCCATATGGCTTGTTGCCGAAACAAATTTCCATTTTTTTACATTCCTCTTCAGCAATCTTCTGAAACAGTCGATTTTGCGGAACTAATAAGGAGCTTATAATCAATGGAATAGAATACCATCTATATTATTTCGACCATTCGACTAAAATATTCGATATTTTTCTTGCTTTTCGGAAATTGCCATTGTAATTTTGCAGCCGCAAACAAAATCAGGAGAACTTCCGGATCATGCTCGACAAAGAAGAAGTAAAAAATTCAATCATTGCTGTTGCCAGGCAGATTTTCAGCCGTTTTGGTTTCAAAAAAACCACCATGGACGAGATTGCCATTGCCTCGCGCAAAGGAAAGAGTTCCATATACTATTATTTTGAGAGCAAGGAAGATATTTTTCAGGCGGTTGTCGAAAAGGAGGCATCCATGCTCAGGCGTGAACTGCAGGAAGCCATAAAAACAGTTGCTGATCCCAAAGAAAAGCTTAAGGTTTACGTTCTGGTGAGGATGAAAACGCTGAAAAACCTGGCCAATTATTACGATGCCATCCGCAGCGAATACCTCAGCCATCTTGATTTTGTGGAGAACATCCGCAAAAAATACGACGACGAGGAAATTACCATGGTGGAATCCATCCTGAAAGAAGGTGCCGAAAAAATGGAATTTAATATTGATAACACACGCCTGGCTGCGATTGCTATTGTCACAGCACTGAAAGGACTTGAAATTCCGATGTTCTGGCAGAATAACGCCGATTTCGATATGGAAAAACGCCTCGACGACCTTATCAATATTCTTTTTTACGGATTGGTGCGTCGCTGATTTTTTTTGTAATTTATTCGACCAAAAAACTAAAATGGTCAAAAACTAAAACAGTCAAAAATATATTCTTTTTTGATTGAAAAACACAGAGTAAAACCAAACAATGATTAACCAAAGTTGTATTATGAAAAAAACTGTTTTGCAAATAAGCCTGCTTTTACTGCTGTTCTGCCAGCCAGTGACAATTAAGGCACAAATCAGCGGGCTTTCTCCGGAACTAACAGAACTCATCAGGCTTTCCGTTGAAAAAGACCGCAAGCTGGCAGCAACTCAAATTGACAGGGAAATCACCCTGCAGCAGCACAAAGCGGTAAGGAATTCTTATTACCCTAAGCTTGAAGCCGGTGGTAAATATGTTTTTGCCAAATCGCCGCTGAACACAGAATTGGGCGACATTACAGGCTTTGAAAGTTTCGGAAAAATCACTCAGTTTATGCAAAGCCCTGCTTTTCCGCAAATGTTTCCCGGCCTGGCTGGACTAACCGGTGAATTGATGCAACTGGAGCAGTTACTTGCTTCTCAGGGAATGGCATTGCCGGCTTTCAGTAAAGAAATTGAGGGCGATTTTTCAGGCAATTATTTTGGAGTGGATGTAACTGCCAGCGTGCTGTTATTCAGCGGGGGCAAGGTTCCCCGAATTTCTCAGGCGCTTGCAGAAAAGGCAGAGGCTCAGCAACAACTTTCGCGTAAAAGTACAGCCGATCTGATTGCCGAAGTGATAACTTCTTATGACCAATTGGCTCTTCTGGGGCAGTCGGGTTTATTGATTGATGAATCATCGCGCAGGCTTGAAGCTGAAAAGCGCTTTGCCACCTCAGCCCTGCGAAATGGCTTTGCCACCGCATACGATACGTTGAGAATTGCTGCTGCCGAAGCAGCGCTTAATGCAAAGAAAGCTGATTTTGAAGGGAAAAAGCTGTTGTTGTCACAAAATCTTGCCCGGCTCACAGGACAGCCATCAAGTCGCTTTTACAATATGTTTCCTGATCTTCAGCCCTTACTTCCGGCGGTGAATGCATCTGCAATTGCCAATCGTCCTGAATTGATGGCCCTTGAATCGGGCCTGCAGGCGCAAAAATATATGCTCGGCGCCGAAAAGTCACATTATCTGCCAAAAGTACAAGCGTTTGCATCTGCCCGCTACGATAACATTTTTAATGCAGAAGCTAATTTCAAATCGCCCATGAATATTGGTGCAGATATAAATTCAATGACACTGGGACCGGCATTTATGGCAGGGGTTGGCTTTAAATGGGATATTTTCGATTTATCAGGAGGCGACTCAAAAGTTAAACTGGCCAAACTTGAAGTAAAAAAGGCCGCCAATGCTCTTGAAGAAGCCCGCGAACTGCTGGAGCTCAACCTTACCAAAACCAAAACGGCTTTAGAAACTGCCAATGCACAGGTAATTCTTAAAAGCAAAGAGAAAGCCGTTGCTGAAAAGGCGCTGGAAATGGCATCAAAATCCTACAGTGAAGGCCAGATAAGCATTACCGAACGCCTGGCTGCCGAAACCGGCTACCAGCAATCGGCACTTGAGTATTACCAGGCAATATTTGCCCAGCGGCAAGCTGCCATTGAGTTGTACAAAGCCACTGGTGACCTCGAAATTGAAAAAATCAAATAATTTCTTAAATCTTTAAAAAAACAACCAAAATGAAAACGCTTAATAAACGCAATGCCGGAATGTTGGGGGCATTTATTACTTTCCTGTCAATAATAATTTTAGTAAGCATTGCAGGTTGGTTATTTCTTAAACCTCAGCCTGAAATGTTACAAGGGGAGATAGAAGCAACTGAAACCAGAATTTCTGGGAAAGTACCTGCCCGGATTCAGAAAATTTTAGTTGAAGAAGGCGCGCAGGTAAAAGCCGGGGATACACTGGTAATTCTAGAAAGCCCTGAACTTGAAGCAAAACTCATGCAGGCTTCATCTGCCGAAAGCGCAGCTATGGCACAAAACAGAAAAGCTGTCAAAGGAGCGCGTCAGGAACAGATAACTGCCGCCTTTGAAATGTGGCAAAAAGCTGAGGTAGGTGCAGGATTCGCCAAAAAAACCTTCGACCGGGTACAGAATATGTTCAACGACGGTGTGATTTCTGCCCAAAAACGCGATGAAGCGGAGGCAGCGTACAATGCTGCTGTGGCTACTTCAAAAGCAGCACGTTCACAATACGATATGGCTGTGAATGGCGCTGAAACCGAAGACAAACAGGCTGCTTTGGCTTTGGTTGACCGTGCCCGCGGTGCTGTGTCGGAAGTTCAGGCTTACCTTTCCGAAACCGTATTGTTGTCGCCTGTAAACGGCGAAGTTTCAGATATTTTCCCCCAAACCGGTGAATTGGTGGGCTCCGGAGCTCCCGTTATGAGTCTGGTGGATTTAACGGATGTGAAAGCCATCTTCAGCATACGCGAAGACAAAATGCAGCTTTTACAGAAAGGAAAGGAATTTGAAGCGGTAGTGACTGCCCTTGGAAACAAGAAAATCACATTAAAGGTGAGCTACATCAAAGCCATGGCGGCTTATGCCACCTACAAACCTACTAAAAGCAACGGTGGATTTGATGTAAAAACCTTTGAAGTTCACGCCCGCCCTGTAGATGGAAGCACAGGCCTGCTGCCTGGAATGAGTGTGCTGGTGGATTACAGCAGCCTTGAAAATAGCCATGCCAATGGCATGTCTGCCAGAAAGTAGCCTGGAACCAAATCCCGATCAGATTATGAATAATAAATTCAAGGCTCTAATAGATGTGTCGGCCAGAGAAATTAACCGTATGACATCCAGGCCGTTGTATTTTCTTGCGGTGGTGATTTTACCCTTGCTGAGTCTGCTGTTTTTTGTGTCGCTTATGAAGGAAGGTGTGCCGGTAAAATTACCCATTGCGGTAGTTGATTACGATCACACAGCTTTATCGGCAAAATTCAGGCGTACCATAGATGCAACTCCGGGAAGCAGTGTGGTGATGACTCCTGCCACTGAACATGAAGCCCTGTCAGAACTCAGAAAGGGCAACATCTATGGTTATGTGGTATTGCCTCACAACCTTCAGGCTGAGATCATGAATGGCACACAACCTGTGGTCAGGTTCTATTATCAGAATGGATTACTGATTGCAGGAGGACTGATACAGAATGATTTAACGGTAACCCTGCATACACTTTCAGCGGGTGTTAACAAGCAGAAACGTGAAGCCATGGGGCAGGATGTACCATCAGTTTATGCTGCAATTCAGCCTGTTAAACCCGAAGCACATTTGCTTTTTAATCCCGAAACCAGTTATCCGGTTTACGTTACCAGTATTATGTTGCCCATTATGCTGCAGATTTTCATTCTGATGATTACCGTTTACAGCATTGGGATTGAAATAAAGGAGCGCACTTCGCGCGAATGGCTCAGAATCTCAGGAAAATCTGTTGCAGTTGCACTTACAGGCAAGTTATTGCCTTATACGGCAATTTTCTTCATCCTGACAATGTTTTCCAACTTTTTACTCTTCAGGGTGCTGGTGATTCCTTTAAACACAGGTATAATTTACCTGGTATTGTTGTCATTGCTTTACGTGCTGGCTTATCAGGCAATTGCTGTATTCTTCGTCGGATTGTTGCCCATGATGAGGCACTCCCTTAATCTGGCAGCTTTTTACGGCATTCTGGCTCTTACACTTTGTGGCTTTTCGTTTCCCATTGAACACATGCCCGAAGTTTTCAGGCTGTGGGCAGAAGCATTTCCCGTAAGGCACTACATGCATATTTTTCAGAGTCAGATACTTGCCGGTTTTGATTTTGTGTATGCTGCCCCATCTTATCTGAAGTTTATGCTGTTTCTGCTGTTGCCGTTTGCTGTTATTTACAGGTTAAAATCAGCACTTATCTATCAGAACTTTATTGAAAAAATTCAAATCACAGATGCTGCTTTGGCAGTTGTTTCTGAAAAATCGCACATTCAATGAAGATTATAATTTCAAAAACTTTCGAAAGGTTTAGAAGTGCAATAAGCAATACCGCGCTTATTTTTCAGCGCGAACTGCATCTTTTGCTTTCCGATCTCGGCGTAACCATCCTTCTGCTGATTGTGCCGGTGGTGTATCCCTTTTTATATTCGCTGATTTATTATCCCGAAGTGGTTCGCGATCTCCCGGTGGCTGTTGTTGATTTATCTCAAACTGCTGACAGCAGGGCTTTTATCAGAAAACTCAATGCTACACCCGATTTGGACATCAGGTATGAAAATATCTCGATGGAGGAGGCTGCCGAAAAGTTCAGAAAGCGCGAAAACAGAGGCATTATTCTGATTCCTGAGACCTATTCATCCGATCTGGCTCTGGGCAGACAGGCAGTGGTGTCATTGTATGCCGATATGGAATTTTTTCTGTATTACAAGGCTATGGTAATGGGAGCCGGGCTGGTTTCTATAGAGGAAGGCAACGATATTCAGGTAAAGAGGTTGTTGAATGCGGGCCTTTCGGAAAGACAAGCCGAGGTTTTCAGCAATCCCTTTGTCATCAGCGGAAGCGCCATAGCCAATCCGGCCGGAGGATTTGCCTCTTACGGAATTCCAGCCGCCCTTATGCTGATTATTCAGCAAACGCTTGTACTCGCCATTGGCATTATGGCAGGCACAGCACGCGAACGTCATAAAATGGGCACACTTATTCCCTGCGATTTGCGCCGTATGGGAACTTTAAGAATGGTAATGGGAAAATCAGCAGCCTACTTTTTTATTTATGCAGTAATGAGCTTTTACATGCTGGGCGCAATTCCTGCCTGGTTTGGTTATCCCGATAAGGCTGGTTTCTGTCAGTTGGTTGCCTTGATAGTGCCTTACCTGCTGTCGGCCATATTTTTCGGGTTAAGCCTGTCAGTATTTTTCAAAAACAGGGAGACCCCCATGCTGCTCTATTTGTTTTTGTCGCTTCCGCTGTTGTTCCTATCCGGGATTATCTGGCCATTGTCGAACATGAGTCCTGTTTGGCAGGCTGTGAGGAGCATCTTTCCATCGTCTCATGCTATGCTTGGTTACATTAAAATGAACTCACTGGGCGCAGACATATCTGAAACCAGCCACGAAATAGCCATGCTTTGGAAGCTCACAGCCTTTTACTTTATGACAGCATGTCTTGTTTACAAAACCCAAATCGCAAAGGTTAAAAAACTTGTGCTCAATGCCGGTGGTGAGCAAAATGAAACAATTCCGGCACTTTAATTAAAAAACAAAACTCTTAATAATTAAAAACAATGAAAACAAAACTTTTAACACTGGCCATTTTTGCAATGGCAACCCTTTTTACAGCTCCTGTATATGCACAGGTTTCTTTTGGTACCCGCCACGGCCTGGCAATCAGCACGCTGTCAAAGACCGGAGATTTTTACGATAACGATGAGATGCATTTCTCCTACACTGGCGGAATCTTTGTTACTGCCCCGGTAAAGGGAGTTTTTGCGATACAACCCGAACTTAACTACATCTGCAAAGGTCGCAGCAGCGAAACCAGCGGATTATTGGAAACCAGTTACCAAAGCCGGTATCATTATCTTCAGCTTCCGGTTTTGGCCAGGTTCAACACTCATCTTTCCATGACCGAAAAAACCAAGGTGTATTTTAATGCAGGCCCTTATGTTGCTGCATTGCTGAAATCGCAGAACAAACCCGAAAATGTAACCGAATGGAAAGACGATAGCTACAGCGGTGTAGACAAAGATCCCGATCTGGGTTTGGTTTTGGGCATGGGAGTTACATTCCCTGTTAAGAAACTTACCTTGCAGGCTGACCTGCGCTACGATATGGGCTTATCCAAAGTAAACTTTCAACCCGATGATTACCATACCAAAGCCATGAGCCTGAGTCTTGGTATTTTATTCTGATTTTTTAATCTCCGTAAGTGGAATTCCTTTAATTTACGGATCAGGGAAATGAAATGTTGCTTCAATAACGGAATTAATAATTTCATTTCCATTTTTCGGGTTAATTAGATCTTTTAAAGGATAATACAGATAATCAGGTTGTTTGCAGTTAAGAACAGCCTGATTATTTTTTCAGCCAGAATTATGGCGCGGCTTGCTGAACAGTTGAAATGTTTTTCTTGTTAATGATTGATTAAACAAAAGTTATGAGCGAGCACACACGAAAAATAAGCGGATGGATTCTGTTAACCATGCCAACCATAATTTACGGAGGGTATTTTTTGCTCACAATATTGAGCGGACAGCAGGATCACCTGAATCTCACCGATTTTCAGAAATCCATGTTCAGGGCCGGACATGCGCATGCTGGTGTGCTGGTATTGCTGGCACTTATTGTGCAGTTGTTTGTAGATAGTATGTCATTTTCAGAAAACTGGAAATGGTTTGTTCGCATTACTATTCCTGTTTCATCAATCCTGGTGAGTATGGGTTTCTTTGCTTCAGCTACGGGAGAAGGCCTTACAGCCCCCAATGGGTTAATCTTTATTCTTTATGCAGGTATGATTGTGCTTGCATCGGGTTTGGTTGCCGCCGGAATCGGGCTGATCATGAGGAAGCAGAAATAGGGGGATGGGCTGTTCATAACACAGGCGGGAAGTTACTCAGGATTTAGATGATGTTGGTGGTTGTGGACAGAGCAAGTATTGAACGAAAAAATCAAACTACTGATTTCATGATTTCGCTTAAGATTGTTGACTAAAAAATCAAACTCCAGCAGCATCAGCCCTGATTATTAAGCCAATATAGTAGATATTAGAAGTATAACCAGCAGATAAAACAGAGTTCCAAATGAAAGCAGAAAAGTAACCCTTTTTTTATCCTTATCACCAGGTTTACCGTTGAAGAATATCTGATAACCTGTAAATTTAACCAACAGTATGAATGCCAGCGGGCCAAGCAGAAATATCAGGATATCACGTCCGGTTTTTCTACTTTTATTGCTGGCTGCTGGTTCTGTCTCTTTTTTCATAGGTTTCGGCATTGCTTAAATATTTGTCCTCAGGAGGTCTGGATTAATAGAAGTCCTTACAATCAAAGGTTGTTGGTCATTAATTCTCTTTATTTTCTATCAGTTGTTTTAACTCTGTTTTACTTGGTAAAACAGTTTGATATTTGTTTGCAAATATCTGTTCGTTATTGTCAGGTAGTGTAATTTCAACAAGAGTGTCTTTCTTGTCTTTACAAAGGATTATTCCAATGGTTTTATTTTCAGTATCAAGTTTAACAAATCTGTCATAATAGTTTACATACATTTGCATTTGCCCTAAATCTTGATGCGTTAGTTTCCCTATTTTTAAATCAATTACAACGAAACATTGTAAAAGCCGATTATAAAATACCAAATCAACCCGAAAATGTTCTTCATCAAAAGTAAACCTTACCTGACGACCAACAAAAGTAAACCCTTTTCCAAGTTCAAGTAAAAAGTGTTCTAATTTATCTATGATTCTATTCTCTAAATCACTTTCAGAATACTTCACATCTTCAGGTAATCCAATAAATTCTAAAATATATGGGTCTTTCAGGCTATCATTAGCATTTTCAATTATTTGTCCTTTTTCAGAAAGTGCTTTTATTGCTTTTTTATCGCGGCTTAATGATAGCCGTTCATAAAGAGATGTATCAAACTGTCTTTGCAATTCTCTTATACTCCAATTATTTTGAATTGTTTCGATTTCATAAAATTTCCTCTCTTCAATATTGTCAATCCTCATTAAAAACAAGTAATGTGACCAACTTAATTGTAAATTATTATTCTTCAAAATGGTATTCTCAGATTTAGCAGACACTGTCTGTTGTTTTCCGTAAACATTATAAAAATTCTTCATTTGTTGAAGATTAGTTACAGAAAATCCTTTACCAAATTCTAAGGTTAAGCTTCTGGATAATTCCTTTAAAATTTGTTTGCCATATTCGGCGCGTTCCTTCCCATTTTGCTCTTCTTCAATAATCATTCTACCAATTTCAAGATAGGTATATACCATTGTTTTATTAACAGTGCGAACAACACTTTCCCGAGCTTCTTTTAACAAGTTAGCAACTTTATTATAAAAGTCTATATGCCTATTGTGCTCAATTTTGTTCATATAAAGAATCATTTTCACAAAGATAACATATTTCAGGTTTTTGACGTGCAGGTTTATTGTTTTAAATTATAATCAGAGATTGAATAGAAGTCGCTATTAATTTTAAGACAGCGGTTTTGATTAAGTGGATACTCACTGTTAAATTACAGCCAGTTGATGTTAATTCGCTTGAGAAGTATGGCTTTTTTAGAAAATGCATTAAAGTATCCGGGGTTGAACAGGCTTTTGCGCGTATTCCTCATTTTGAGAATGAAGCATAATTCTGATCAACAGGTAGTTTTGTGCGGCCAAAACATAAGTGATCGAATAGAATACAACTGCGCTTATCTCAGTTCAGCCAACCATTTTCAGCCCAAAAAAACTAATATTGCAGTAAGAACCTAATCCCAAAGTCTACTGCTTATCGTACTTCATCAGCTCTTCGCTTACATAATCAAGGGTAATGCCGGCTTCTTTAAACATCTCCTCAGATTCACCACCGGCATGATATTTTTTCTCGCAAACCACGCGCTCAATACCGCAGTTGATTATCAGCATGGCACAGGTACGGCAGGGTGTCATGCGGCAGTAAAGTGTGGCACCTTCAAGGGCGATGCCCAGTCGTGCAGCCTGGCAAATGGCGTTTTGCTCGGCGTGTACCGTGCGCACACAATGGTTGGTGACTTTGCCATCGTCATGTACCACCTGTTTGAATAAATGTCCAACATCATCGCAGTGCGGAAGTCCTCTGGGCGAACCTACATAACCGGTCACCAAAATCTGTTTGTTGCGGGCGATCACACAACCGCTTCGGCCGCGGTCGCAGGTAGCACGTTTGGCAATGGTGTTGGCCACTTCCATAAAGTACTCATCCCAGGTAGGACGAATGTATTGATTTTCTTCCATAATGTTTTATTTATAGGCTGTGTCCGGCTGCAATGCGCCTCCCATTCAACCTTAATTATTAGGGCAGTGAAGCGCGCTGCTGCGATTTAACATCGTCTACCGGCAAAGATACTACCTTAATTTCAATTAAAAATTCAAGAAAAATTTAAAAAAAGTGCTCAAAAACTTGACTAACTAAAAATTTAGTTGTACATTTGTCATACTAAATAACTAAAAACTTAGTTATTAGTATTGACTTGTTAAGTTTGCTGTTCAGGTTCTCAATACATGAAGCCTGGCTGGCTTATAAGTCACGCAAAACCAGCACTTTGAACTTCTCCGTATTTCTGCCTGAACTGCGGAGAATTAAAACCAATCAATACACAATGAAAGAATTAACACGAGCAGAAGAGCAGGTAATGCAGATATTGTGGCGCATAGGCAAGGGGCATGTAAACGATGTACTCGAACATTTTCCCGAGCCCAGGCCAGCCTACAACACAGTATCTACCATTATCCGTATTCTTGAAAAAAAAGAATTTGTTGATCACGAAGCCATCGGCAAATCTCACCGTTACTTCCCCAAAGTGAGCAAACGTGAATATACACGTTTTACCATGAAACAGATGCTTACCGGGTATTTCAGCAATTCTTACAAACAAATGGTATCATTTTTTGCAAATGACCAGGAGTTAAGCATCAGCGAAATGGAAGAGATCAGGCAATTGATGGAGAATCAGATCAATCAGAAAAAGAAAAAGATATGACACCGTTATTTTTATATCTGCTCAAGGCTTCGGCCATACATGCCCTGCTGCTGGCATTCTATTATTTTGTCATCAGGCCGGGGCGGCGGTTTCACCTGATGCGTGCTGTTCTGGTATTGGCCATGCTGCTTCCGCTGCTGTTTCCGCTGCTTCCGCAACCGGCTGTAAAACAGGGTGAAGAAGTAATACCTCTTTACGTTATTGCTTTACCCGAAGTTACTCCCGAAATAACAGTAAACGTGGAAAAAAGCAGCTGGTCAGTCAGCGACTGGTTATCATTAGGATATTTTTTAACTGCATCACTGCTCTCGGCAGGGCTGTTGCTTTCGGTGGCATCAGTGGTCAGGCGGCTGCGCAAAGCGGACTTTTCAATCACACCCTACGGAAAGGTTTATATTGATAATAAGGCCATCAGCCCGTTTTCGTTTTTTAAATGGGTTTTCTTTCCCAAAAATACGCTGCGGCGCGATGATGCCGACTTGCTGCTCAGGCACGAATTCAGCCATGTAGCTCATAAACATAGCATTGACAGGTTATTGTCGGCTGGTTTCAGGGCATTTTTCTGGTTCAGCCCATTTGCTCACCTGAATTATAAATGGTTGTCGGAAGTGCATGAATATCAAGCCGATGCCGATGCCATCAATGCCAGCAGCGACCGGATTTCCTACACCCGGCTCATGGCCGAATGGTCAGGAATTTACACCGAAAATCAAATTGCTCATCCATTTAGTGCTCATCTTAAAAAACGATTTATTATGCTTAACCATTTTAAACCTGGCAAATTAAATTTTGCAGCCATTGTTGCAGGCCTTATGCTTGTAACTTCCGCCGTTGTGCTTACCTCCATGATTCAACCCGAAAATCACTTGAAGGGCAATCTGCTCGACAACAGTTTAACAGTAAGTGCTGATTCTGAGGTTACTGCCAACGCGAGTTCTGCAAATACAGAAGGTGAAACCATACTTTTAGCAGATGAAACTTCATTCCCTGCTGATCTCAACTCATTTAGCAATGGCGACACCAATCTGATTCCGGCAGAATACCCCGGGGGAGAAGAAGCCAGAATCAGGTTCTTTACCAGTACGATAAGGTATCCGGCTGAAGCCAGAACCAGAAACATACAGGGTACCGTTTATTTTTCGTTTACCATTGATGCTGAAGGCAAAGTAGGTTCGTTAAAAATTGTGCGCGGAATAGGAGGGGGCTGCGACGAAGAAGTGCTTCGTGTGGCCGCACTTATGCCTGACTGGAAACCAGCGACCCGCAACGGTAAGGCAGTCGCCAGTTCAATGGTACTGCCGGTAAAATTTACTTTATCTTCAGGAAATGAGGACGAGAAAACAGTATTTACAGTTGTTGAAGAAATGCCCGAATTTCCCGGTGGCGATGAGGCTAAGGCCGCTTACATGAAATCTAAATTGTCCTATCCCGAATCAGCATTGAAAAGCAAGACAGAAGGAACAGTTTATATAACATTTGTTGTTGAAAAGGATGGTAGTGTAAATGATGTAAAGATTCTAAGAGGTGTACATCCCGATCTGGATGCAGCGGCAATGAAAGCCGTTATAGAGATGCCCGCCTGGAAACCCGGCAAACAGAGAGGCGAACCGGTGCGGGTTCAGTTTAATTTGCCTGTTAGGTTTAAGTTACCCGCCGAAAGTCAGAAACCTGTTAAGGAAGTCAAAAACTCCTCCATGGTGGATGGCCGCGAGGTATTCAATGTAGTTGAAGTACAGCCTGAATTTCCGGGAGGTATTGACGCATTGGTCAAATACCTGAAAGAGAAGAATGTATATCCTGAAAAAGCCAGACAGGAAAAAGTAGAAGGCACTGTGTATATAAATTTTATTATTGAGGCAGACGGTAGTGTAAGCAATGCCAAATTGTTGCGGGGCATTGGTTCGGGTTGCGACGAGGTAGCCCTGGAATCAGTTAAAAACATGCCCGCCTGGAAGCCCGGTAAAAATAGGGGAGTTGCGGTTCCGGTATCCTTCAACATTCCCATTAAATTTACCCTTGACCCGTCTAAACCTGCGAAAGAGCCAGAAATGCCTGAAAAATCGATGTATGGAGGGCGCGAGGTTTACAATAAAGTTGATGAAGCTCCTGTTTTTCCGGGTGGAAATGACGCTTTGCTGGCTTATTTCCGGAGTTTTGTTCCCGGAATCAGCTTTACAGGCCCGGAGGTAAGCGCTGACGTTTATTATGTAAGTTTGATTATTGAAGCTGACGGTAAGGTGACCCCCGGCGGAATTTCCGGCAGCGAAAGCAAGCAGGTGAAAGAGCAGTTGATGTCAGCTGTAAAGGATATGCCGGACTGGAAACCTGGAAAAAAGGCTGGTAAAGCGGTTCCGGTAAGGGAGATATTGTTTCTGAAAAAATAGTTTAACTGAATAAAATGTATCGGAGTCGTTTCACTTTGATTTTTATAATGCTGATTGCAGCAAGCAGTGTTTCGGCTGCCTGGCCCGGAATATTTAAAACCAACCGCTACAACAGCAACGGGCTTCGGCATGGCCGCTGGGTTTATTACTGGAACGATACCACAAAAGTTCCCATGAACCGGCTGCGTTTTAAAAACGGCCGGGAATTCGGACTCAACCGGTATTACGACATCCATGGAAAAGTCTGGCTTAAGTTCAGGGCTGCTGCCGATGGCAGAATGAAAGTAACATATTATGATGAAAAAGGGCGCAAAGAAAAGTCAGGCAGAGCGTTGATGATTTATGATCCTGCCGAAATCCGCTATTGCTGGCATGGGAAGTGGAAATTCTATGAAAACGGCAAATTGGTGAGAAAGGCTGTTTTTGAAATGGGAAACGAAAAAACAGCTGATACAGAACCCTCAGGGGAAGCGCTTAAAGAATAATTAAAAAGGTTCACAGTTAATGCTCCGGCTATTCTCATGTTTATATTGAGAATGGCCGGTTTTGCCAAATATTGTTAATTCAGAACTTTACCCAAACAATGGGTTTTCTGCTTTGTTTTTCTAAAAAAACCAAAACCATGAACTGTCCTGTTTGCAATGTTTCCCTCAATATTACCGAGCGTTCGGGTGTTGAAATTGATTATTGTCCGAAATGCCGGGGCATTTGGCTTGACCGCGGAGAGCTTGACAAGATTATTGAACGCAATAGTGAATCCATCCAGCAGAGGCCGGCTTCGGGAGATAACTACAGGCCCCATGACCATAATCAGGGCAAATATCCCCAGCACGGATACGGCCAGCCTTACAAGAAAAAGAAAAATTTTCTGGAAGATATTTTTGATTTCTAATCAGCCTGAACCTCAGAAATTCTTTCATGTGCAGGTTAACCGGGTTTTTGCTGTAACAATAATGAATCAACCAGTGCACCATTTTTGATTTCCAGGCTGCTTTCCCGGCAAATCTGTAAGCATTTTTAGTATCTTTGGCCCCCTAACCCAACAAACTTAAAAGATGAGAAACCTGTTTTTCAGTTTATTGGCCATTGTTCTTGTGGCTTCCTGCACATCGCGCAAAGGTGATGAGTATATCATAAAAGGTACTTTAACCGGAAGTAACCTCCCCGAAAAAGTTTTTTTACAAACCAGTAAAGACGGCCGTTTCGAGGTACTTGACACAGCCGATGTAGTGGAAGGAAAGTTCAGATTCGAAGGTAAAATCGGCAATCCCGATATGTTTTATGTCGCACTGGATGAAAACCGTTTTGCGTCATTTTTTAACGAAGCCGCAAGCATAAACATCGAATTGCACAGCGACAGCCTGATGAACCCCAAAGTTAATGGTTCAGAGTCTGACAAACAATACCGTGAATATCTCAGGATGGTGGAGCGCCAGCGCAGCGTTGAGATTGGGCTGTATACTGCATACAACGAAGCAGCCCGTCAGAACGACACCGTTACGCTTCAAAAGCTGGAAAAAGACATAGAAGCCAATGACCTGGCTCAGAAAGAGGAAATTATAACTTATATTAAGGACAACAATGCTTCATTTGTAACCCCCTACGTTGCCCTAAGGCATGCTTATTTGTTTGAGCTGGAAGATATGGAAACCATTTATGCCGCTTTCGATAAAAAGATTACTGACGCCAAGTACGCAGTAATGTTCAACGAAAGGATTGTAATTCTGCAGAATGTTGCCATTGGCAAAACTGCACCCGATTTTACCATGAACGATGTGGAAGGCCGTCCGGTGAGTCTCTCGCAATTCCGCGGTAAATATGTACTTGTTGATTTCTGGGCTGCCTGGTGCGGGCCATGCCGTGCCGAAAATCCCAATGTTGTAGAGGCTTACAATAAATTCAAGGATGCAGGATTTGATGTACTGGGTGTGTCTCTCGACCGCAGTAAGGAGGACTGGATGCAGGCCATTGCCAAGGACAACCTCACCTGGACCCATGTTTCTGATTTACAATACTGGCAGAACGCGGCCGCAAAACTTTACGGAGTCAACTCAATTCCGGCAAATGTGCTGCTCGATAAGGATGGGGTAATCATTGCCCGAAACCTCAGGGGAGAGGATCTGCACAAAAAACTTGCAGAAGTATTGGCAGGGGTATAGTTAAAACCAAAAACTTTTTTAGCGGCAGTCCATTTTACGGATTGCCGTTTTTTGTTTATCTACCTTTTCTTCTTAAAAAAATCTGTAATCAGTGCGCTGCATTCGTCGGCCATTACCCCCCCTTTGATTTTGGTTTTGGGGTGTAACAGCGATGCATTAAGGGTAGAATAACCGCGTTTGGGGTCGCTGGCTCCAAATACAATTTCTCCTATTTGCATCCACATGGAAGCAGCGGCGCACATGGGGCAGGGCTCCAGAGTAACGTAGAGTGTGCAATCGTTCAGGTATTTGCCGCCAATAAAGTTGGCTGCAGCAGTAAACGCCTGCATTTCGGCATGTGCTGTGGCGTCGTTAAGTGTTTCGGTAAGATTGTGCCCCCTTGCAATGATTTTGCCATTGCTCACAATTACCGCACCAACCGGCACCTCATCGCGCTGCAATGCCTTGAGCGCTTCTTTATATGCTTCGCGCATAAATTGCAGGTCGGTGTTTTTTGATAACATTTCCATGTAGCGGTTATTATTCCTGGTGCAAATATAGTGCAGGTTGGCTGATTGGCACATCAGCAATCGGGTAAGTATGTATACATATAGAACAAAATTAACAGATTGTCCCTGATGCAGTTGTTTTGAATCCTTATGGCAACCGGGAATGGCTGGTGATGGAACTGAGCCAAAACTCGGGATGCACTGGCATATATAATCCCGGGGAAGAGGGTTTTGTTTAATTTATAAATGAGTTATAATTAACATTAAGCCAACAAAATGTGCAGCTATAGTATTTAGTTTAAAAGCAATTTTGAAACAGAATAACCCAAAGTAACAAGCATTATATCTCCGGACCATCTGTCGCAGCAAAAAAAATGCAATGAATCTTCAGTAAGTCAAACATTTTACCCAAACACTTGTTTAAGCCATTGCCCGAAGAAATGCCAGTCTGAAACGATTTTTTTCTGAATGCACTCATAATTTGGTTTTGCAGTTAAAGCAAGCCTTATTTTTCCTATAATTGCAGTCCCGAAAGGGAAGTTTTATTATTTTAATATCGGTTTTAACAACTGGAATGAAGAAATTTTACCTGATTATTTTTCTGTGGGTTTTCTCCCTGCAAATGCCAAATGTTGCATTAGCCGTGGGTTCCGGCGAAAACTCCGGCCACGAAGAAGACTTCAATGCAGGAGTGATGATTATCGATCACATTGTTGACAGTTATGAGTGGCACATTGCCAGCATTGGTCATACACACATTTCCATTCCCCTGCCGGTAATACTTCTCGATGAAGGAAAACTGCATGTTTTTCTCTCCTCAAAGTTTCATCACGGACACGATGCTTACAAGGGATTTAAAATTGAAACTGCTCAAGGTACCAACCGGGGTAAAATTGTAAAAGTAGTTCCTGAAACTATGGAAACCGACCATGAAGCCGGTAAGCCCGTTGATTTATCCATTACCAAGAATGTGGTAGGAGTTTTTGTTAGTTTTACTGTCTTGCTGCTGGTTTTCTTTTCGGTAGCCAGGGCTTACAAACGCAATGCAGGCCACGCACCCAAAGGCCTTCAGTCGGTACTGGAGCCACTTATACTCTTCATCCGCGACGAAATAGCAAAACCCTCTATTGGGAAACATTATGAGCGGTTTATGCCGTTTTTGCTCACCATGTTCTTTTTTATCTTTTTTACCAACCTCATTGGTTTGATACCCATATTTCCGGGAGGAGCAAATGTAACCGGCAACATTGGAGTAACCATGGTGCTGGCGCTTTTCACGTTTTTTATGACATCATTCAGTGCCAACAAGTCGTACTGGCTGCATATTTTCAACACTCCCGGCGTTCCCTGGTGGCTTAAATTTCCGGTGCCACTTTTCCCTATAATCGAGATAACCGGAGCTGTGGTAAAGCCATTTGTACTGATGATTCGTTTGTTTGCCAATATTACAGCCGGTCACATCATTGTGCTGGGATTCATCAGTCTGATTTTTGTATTTGCCAAAATTAGTCCGGGCCTGGGCTATGGTGTATCGGTAGTATCGGTATTTTTTGCCATTTTTATCAGCCTGTTGGAGCTGTTGGTGGCATTTATACAGGCCTACGTTTTTACCCTTTTGTCGGCTTTGTATTTTGGTATGGCAACAGAAGAGCATGCACACGCAGGTGAGCACCACTAAGAATTTTTAAAGTTAATTTTTTGATTCATCCTTAAACCAAACAATTATGACAATTTTATCAGTACTTCTGCAGGCAGCAACTGATCTGGCCCCATTGGCCAAGATGGCTGCCGCTTTCGGCGCAGGAATCGCCGCAATTGCCGCTGCATTTGGTATCGGCAACATCGGCCGTGCAGCACTTGAATCCATTGCACGCCAGCCCGAGGCTTCAGGAGACATCAGGTCAAACATGATTGTATCGGCTGCTCTTATCGAGGGAGTTGCCTTCTTTGCCATCGTGGTTTGTCTGCTTATCCTGTTCATCTGATTTAAAGCAGAAAAAGCTTCCGGTTCAACGGTTGGTTGCGCCGGCAGCTTTTTTAAACTGAAACAGTCATTAAACTAAAAGGAACAATATGGAATTGGTAAATCCCGGAATTGGTCTCATTTTTTGGATGGCCCTTTCGTTTGGGTTGCTGTTGTTTATCCTCGGCAAATTTGTGTGGCCTCCCATTATGAAGGCATTGCACGAACGCGAAAAAAATATCGAACTGGCACTTCACGAAGCCGATAAGGCCCGCGAAGAGATGAAACAGCTTATGTTCACCAACGAGCAAATGATGCTCGAAGCCAAGGAAGAGCGCGATAAGCTTATCGGAGAAGCCCGTCAAATAAGGGAATCATTGATTGAGGAAGCCAGAGCCAAAGCTGCTGAAGAGGCCTCGCGCATGATAGAAAATGCAAGAGAACGCATTCATTTTGAGAAACTTGCTGCCATAACCGAGCTCAAAAACCAAATCGCAAACCTGTCAATCGAAATTGCAGAAAAGGTGCTGAAAAAAGAACTTTCAGACCCTGCAAAGCAGGAAGAAATGGTACGTGAATCGCTCAAAGAAATCAATCTCAATTAAATCAAATGAATAATCCAAGGGTAAATATTCGTTATGCACAGGCGCTTTTCGACCTGGCCATCGAACGAAACGAAATAGAAGAAGCCCGCAGGGACATGAAACTGATTGCAACAGTTTGCAGTCAGAACGAAGATTTAATTTCGATGCTGAAAAGCCCGGTAATCAACAGCGATAAAAAAACAGGGGTAATCCGTCAGTTGTTTGGAAATCAGATCAGCAAACTGTCATTAAGTTTTGTGGAAATCATTATCCGCAAAAGAAGAGAAGCGCATCTTTATCCGATAGTAAGCACTTTTGAGGATTTGTACCTTGATTACCGAAAAATAATAAAGGCAACAGTAACTTCGGCTGAGCCACTTTCGGCGGGAGCACGCGAAAGCCTGCTTCAATTGCTTGAAAGTCAATCCGAATCAAAAATTGTGTTGTCGGAGGTGGTTGATCCGTCCATTCTTGGAGGTTTGATAGTAAAAGTAAAAAATCAGTTGTTCGACGACAGCATAAAGCAGAAACTTCAGTTACTGCGCAAAGAATTTAATGTTAACACTTACATCAGAGAATTTTAAACTGGAAACCAATGGCAGAAATTAAACCTGCAGAAGTATCGGCAATATTGCGGCAACAGCTTGCCGGGTTCAGCACACAGGCTGAGCTTGAAGAAACAGGAAGTGTTTTACAGGTGGGTGATGGAATTGCCCGCGTTTATGGCCTCACCCATGTGCAGGCTGGCGAACTTGTTGAATTTGCAACCACAGGAGTAAAAGGTATAGTTCTGAATCTTGAAGAAGACAACGTTGGAGTGGTTATGCTCGGCGAATCTTCCTCCATTAACGAAGGTGATCTTGTGCGCCGTACCAGGCAAATTGCTTCAATTCCGGTTTCTGAGGGTATGCTGGGCAGGGTCATCAACACCGTTGGTGAGCCCATTGATGGCAAAGGCCCGTTACTGGGAGAGGTTTTTGAAATGCCACTCGAGCGAAAAGCTCCCGGGGTAATTTTCCGTCAGCCCGTAAATGAGCCGCTTCAAACCGGTATCAAAGCCATTGATGCTATGATCCCCATAGGCCGCGGTCAGCGGGAGTTGATCATCGGCGACCGGCAAACCGGTAAGACCGCCATTGCTATTGATACCATTCTCAATCAGAAAGAGTTTTTCGATAAAGGTGAGCCGGTTTATTGCATTTATGTTGCCATTGGACAGAAAGGCAGCAACGTTGCCAATATTGTACAGACTCTTGAGCAAAAGGGTGCCATGCAATATACAGTGGTTGTGGTTGCTACTGCCAGCGATCCTGCTGCCATGCAGTTTTATGCACCATTTGCAGGTGCTGCCATTGGGGAATATTTCCGCGATACAGGACGTCCGGCCCTCATTATTTATGATGATCTTTCGAAGCAGGCTGTAGCTTACCGCGAAGTGTCGCTGCTGCTTAGACGCCCTCCCGGACGTGAAGCTTATCCCGGAGATGTTTTCTATCTGCACTCTCGTTTGCTTGAAAGAGCTGCCAAAATCATCAGTTCCGATGATATTGCTAAAAACATGAACGACCTTCCCGAAAGTCTGAAAGGTAAAGTTAGAGGCGGTGGTTCGCTTACGGCACTGCCTATCATTGAAACACAGGCGGGCGACGTTTCTGCCTATATTCCCACAAACGTTATTTCAATTACCGACGGGCAGATTTTCCTTGAAAGTAATTTGTTTAACTCCGGAATCAGGCCGGCGATTAATGTTGGTATTTCAGTGTCGCGCGTTGGAGGCAATGCTCAGATTAAACCTATGAAAAAAGTGGCCGGGACTCTGAAACTTGACCAGGCTCAATATCGCGAACTGGAAGCTTTTGCCAAGTTTGGCTCAGATCTCGATGCAGTTACCAAATCCATTCTTGACAAAGGTGCACGCAACGTTGAAATTCTGAAACAGGCGCAGTATTCTCCGCTTCCTGTAGAGCAGCAGATTGCAATTATTTATTGCGGGTCAAAAGGTCTGCTGCAGAAAATTCCAATGAAAAATGTTCATAATTTTGAAGTGGAGTTTTTACACCGTTTGGAAGATACCCGCCCTGCTTTGCTTGAAAGCCTGCGCAAGGGAGCGTATACTCCTGAAATTGAGAAAGAACTGGAAGAAGCTGCACGCGAACTGGTGCGGAAATATGAAGTTTAATCCTACATTTTTTCTTTATGCCCAGTTTAAAAGAGGTAAGAACCCGAATCACTTCAGTAAAGTCAACGCAGCAGATTACCAGCGCTATGAAAATGGTGGCTGCATCAAAGTTGCGTAAAGCGCAGACCAGCATTCTGCAGCTGAGACCTTTTGCTGCACAGCAAAAGCTATTGCTTCAGCAACTTACTGCAGGGCTTGGGGATAAAACTCCAAATGTTTATGGCCGCGAACCCGAATCTGGTAAAGTATTATATGTGGTATTTTCTTCAAACAGGGGTTTGTGCGGAGCATACAACACCAATGTTATCAAACAAATGAATGCTTTATTGGCCCGGCACAGGATTGATAACAACATTCAGCATGTTTCACTGATGACCATCGGGAAAAAAGTGAGCGAATTTTTTGCCCGTCAGCAGGTAAACATTGTTTCTTCGCACGATGAGCTATACGATCAGATGAGCTATGCAAAGGCAGTTGCAGTTGCCGAAGACCTCATGAAAAAGTTTGTTTCAGGAGAGTATGACCGTATACTTTTTGTTTATCACCAGTTCAAAAATGCTGTGGTTCAGAAGCTTCAGGTGGAACAATTTCTGCCGGTTGAAAGCCCTGAAAACGAAAACGGAGGAGCTCATCATGAAGTAGAGTATATTTTTGATCCTTCACGGACAGAAATTCTCGAAGATTTGGTTCCACAGATTCTTAAAACACAGTTTTACAAGGCTTTGCTCGACTCATGGGCATCAGAACTGGGAGCCAGAATGACTGCCATGTCGCAGGCTACCGATAATGCTTCGGAATTGCTTAAAGAACTCAGGCTTACCTACAACAAAGCAAGGCAAGCGGCCATTACCAAGGAGATTCTTGAAATTGTCGGAGGTGCCGAAGCATTGAAAAATTCGTGACAAGATTGTTTAATTCAGTAAATTCATTAACTGATAACCCAAAAACCTAAGAGTTATGATTTCGAAAAAAGTTGAAGAAGCAATTAATGTTCAGATTAAGAACGAGGAGCATTCATCGCGCATCTATATGGCTATGGCTTCGTGGTGCGAAACCAATGGATACCGTGGTGCTGCTGATTTCCTTTACAAGCAGAGCGACGAAGAGCGTATGCATATGCTCAAGTTTATCAAATACCTGAATGATCGTGGTGGATACGCTGTACTGGCCGGACTTGAACTTCCTGCTTCTGAGTACAAATCGCTGCGCGATGTTTTTGATCATGTACTCAGCCACGAGGAATTTATTACTGCGTCAATCAATCAGTTGTACGAAGTATCCCTCAACGAAAAAGATTATACCACCGGTAATTTCCTGCAGTGGTATATCAACGAGCAAATCGAAGAAGAAAGCACTGTTAACGGCATCCTCGACCGTATGAAGCTACTGGGCGATGACAAAGCCGGTATGTTCCATATAGACAAGGAACTTGAAACCATGGCAGCCGCCAAAGTGATAGACCCGCTAACTGAATAGGGATTTTAGCTATCGGTTGTCGCAGTTGACAATATCCAACTCAAAATAAGCGGTTCATCGGGTTACTGATGAGCCGCATTTTGTATAACTTCACGAGTCAATATCTGCAATACTTTGGAATAAGGCAAAGATGAAGTCAGTTGCTGAATCTCCTGAACCATATGGCAATGCACTTTCGATACCTTCAGTAATGTTTGGATTTTCCAAAAGTTTCTGGCATTCTGCTTTTAAATACAATTTAACTTTTGGCTTTGAGCCATTTATATTTTTCAAAATGTTTGTACAGTTATCCAAAAGATAAATAATATCTTCAAAATCATGACTTTGGCGCAAATCATTTCCCCCTCTGCCATTGTGGGCTTCGAATTTGGCAGCCAGGTAATATTCAGAAGGAAACACAAATATCCGGGTTCCATCTGGGAGTATTTTTGATATCCTATGTTCAAACCCGCTTTCGTACCATCTATTACTGAACCCAAGTACATCTGATTCTGTTGGCATAATATCTACTTTGATGCCATTGTATATCCATCTGCAAATTGGAGCACCAATCGAAGTGTCATTTTTAAATCCTTTAAATCTCAGATTATTCTCAAGTCTGAAGAAATGTAGTTTAGAACTTATCTCAATGACACAATCAATATCAAGAGTTGTTCTTATTTCTGAAACCGCCGGATTATCTGCGTATAGTTCAGCAACAGCGCCACCTACAAACACCATCTCATCTTTTAGTTCTCCCAACCCATTTGCAACGGATTGGAGCATAAGCATATTGGTACTAGGCATTCTTCAAGCGTTTGGTTAATTCTTCAATGGCAATTTTTATCTCTCTGGCCCGGCCAACCCTAAGAGTATCGACTATGGACAAAAGTTCATAGAACATTTTATCTTCTTTTGCAAGAACAGGCAGGGTTTTATATAATGGCTCAATGGCCTGACCTCTTTGGGATCCCTTCGAATTCGGCCATACATAAACATCAGTATCAGATAATATTTGTTCCTTTATCGGTGATGCAGAATGAGCTGTGGGAATTCCTTTGACCATTGATCCAGGTTCAGCAGGGAAAACATATTTTAATCCGTAAATTAAAAACTCAGTGAAAGAGCTGATATTTACTTTTCTTTTTTTACTGTCAATCAGTTTTGCTATCCTACATCTGTTCAAAGCTTCAGAAACTTCAGATTGACTTATTCCAACACCATTGGCAAGATCAATATTTCTCCATTTATCATCTGCAAATGATATTATTTTTAAAAGAACAGCAATATCCTGAGGGCGCATCCCATTATGTTTCTTCATAATTTTTCTTATTAATTCGCGATTCGCGAATTGCAAATATATCTATAATAATAACACAAAATATATTTCTTTACACTATTGTCCGGAAAAACATATTAACGCTCAAAGAGATTACCTTCCACCTCCGCCAGCGGCGGTGGAAGGTAATCTCTTACTTTTTCCCGGACAACAGTGAAACATAATATTTAAAGAAGTATAATAATTCCTTGCCGATAAAAGACTGAGAATTATAAAGGCAGCCCTCTTTTCCCTGAAATGCGTGTGCAACCAGAATCAGTAAAATTGGACTAAATCAATGCCGGCCTTCAATCTTCTCAACCAATTCGCGGTACCATTTTTCCCCGTATTTCCTTACGAGGGAATCTTTAAGGAAAACATATAAAGGAACGTTCAGCTTTTTGCCGAATTCTAGTGCAGGCTGGCAAATGTGCCACTGATGGTAGTTAACGGCATCAAAATCGTTGTATTTACTGATTCTTACCGGATATAAGTGACAGGAAACCGGTTTTCTGAATGAAGATTTTCCTGCTTCCCAGGCTTTTTCCATGGCGCAGGCAGCAATTCCGTCGTCGGTAAATATAACAAATGCACATTCAGCCCCATTGATGAGCGGAGTAACATAATGTCCGTAGGCATCGTAGTCAAAAACTCCCATTTCTTCAACGGCATCAACACCTTCGGTGCGCATAAAGGGCTTGATGTAGATCAGGTTGTCTTCAATTTCGGATATTTCATCTTCATCAAGAGGCGCTCCGGCATCACCTTCCACACAGCAGGCACCTTTACAGGCCTGAAGATTGCAAACAAAGCAGACTTTGTACAGGTCGTCAGAATTCAGAGTATCGTCAATGGCTATCATGCGGCAAAGATATACATATTGATCAGAAACCGGATTGATTGTTTTAAGTACCTGTTTGATTTTCATATTGGTGCATTGTATTTGCTTTTTAATAATTTTTAAAGTAGGTTTGCGCCTCAAATTCAAACTGATGGGAATTTTTAAGGGACATTTTATTCTCATTCTTGTAGTGGCCATGTTTAATTCAAAGCATGGAAGTATTAATAATATCGAAATCAGTGAAGTATCAAATAATCCCTCTTCCCGATGGGAGCTTACTGATGAAGAAGAGGGAATCAAATTTTATGTGAGGTGGGTGCCCATTTCTGATGAGCAAAAAGTCAGAGAACGAAAAGTAGAAATTCTGGCGCATACATCGCTGGATAATGCTTTGAAGATGGTCACCGATATGGAAAAAGTCAGGCTTTGGATGTCGGGGATAAAAAAGGCCTCTTTATTGCATCGCGACAGCAAAAACCAATGGTACTCATATGCCTTGTATGGCTTGCCCTGGCCTTTTAACGACCGTGAAATGATTACCCTGTGTAAAATGAAACAGGAAGCCGCTCAGCCCCGCATTTCAATAAACATGGAGAGTATTGATCAATCCTATCCTCCTGCAAAGGGTGTTGAAAGGCTCACCAATTACAAGGCAAGCTGGGAGTTGATTGAGATTAACAAAACTCTCGTAAAAATGACTTTTATTGCCCGTTCGGGCGACCCTCCGGCTTTTCCAAGGGTTATTCAGGACCCGGTAATTAAAAAAGTATTTATGGGGAACATGCGCGCCCTGAAAAGTCTGCTGGAAAAATCCTGAATTCCCGCATTTAATTGCAAGAACATGTAATTTTAGCTTATACTTCCTCTCCCGGAAGTTTTATGTCTTTGATATTGAGTTGTATGGATTTCTGGTTATTCCATTCATTTTCTTCTATGTGGTAGCAGATATTAAATGGTTTTCCCTGATTGATATGGTTAAAATGTTCGCCTTGCTGAAATGCAATGGCAGGAAAAGGCGCTGACGCAATTTCGTGATGGCCTATGGTAAGTTTCAGGTGGTTCTTACCTACAATTCTTCCGTATCCGTTATCAATCACTCCATCGGTTCTGAACACCGGCGACATGTTTCCGGGTCCAAAAGGAGCAAACTGTTTTAAAACCTTATAAAACCTGGGTCCGATTTCATTAAGATTGATTTTCAGGTCAATTTCAACCTCCGGAGAGAGCATATCTTCAGTAAGACCTCTTTTTACCACCGTTTCGAACTTTTCGATAAAAGCTTCGAGGTTTTCGGGCTTTAGCGATAAACCAGCAGCATACTTATGGCCGCCAAAATGCTCAAGCAGTTCGCTGCATTCATCAATGGCATCGTAAATGTCAAAGTCTTTGATTGACCTGGCAGAGCCTGTCACCAAACCATTGGATTGAGTGAGAACAATGGTTGGCCGGTAATATGCCTCAATAAGCCGGGAGGCTACAATGCCAATTACACCTTTATGCCATTCCGGATGATAAACTACTGTGGAGCAGGCTTTCATGAGCCGAGGGTTGGTCTTGATAGCATCCAGCGCCATATCGGTGGTGGTTGCATCAAGATCGCGGCGGGTGGTATTAAAATCGTTGATCTGCTTTGCAATTTCTTCAGCTTCGTCGGGTATTTCGCTTACAAGCAGGCGAACCGAATTGCGGCCACTTTCAATTCTTCCTGCGGCGTTGATGCGGGGCCCAACCAGAAAAACCATATCAGAAATGGTCAGTTCCCTGTTAAAAACACATGGCGGATCTTCATTGCCGTTAGGCGCTGTTATCGCCGGCACATCCTCAGTCTTTCTTATTATATTTGAATACTTAAGAATAGACTCAAATCCCGGCCGGGGATTTTGATTGATCAGCCTCAGGCCATAATAAGCCAGAATTCTGTTTTCTCCGGTAATGGGAACTATGTCAGATGCAATACTAACAACAACCAGATCGAGGTATTTATGCAGATTTTCAAAAGGGAGGTTCTTACGTGATGAAAGTGCCTGAATAAGTTTAAAACCTACACCGCATCCCGAAAGTTCCTTAAAAGGATAGTTGCAGTCGGGTCTTTTGGCGTCAAGAACTGCTACAGCATCGGGTAGCATTTCATCGGGGCGGTGGTGATCGCAGATAATGAAATCAACACCGTATTCATTGGCTTTTTTAACTTTTTCGATGGCTTTGATCCCACAATCCAGGGCAATTACCAGCGCAAAGTCATTTTCGTGAGCAAAATCAACTCCTTTGAATGACACTCCATATCCTTCTGAGTAACGGTCGGGAATGTAATAATCGAGCTGAGCATGGCCCAGTTCTCTTAAAAAAGTGTAAACCAGAGATACTGCAGTAGTACCATCAACATCGTAATCGCCGTAAACAAGGATTTTTTCATTTTTCTCCAGGGCTGCAAGTACGCGATCAACGGCCTTGTCCATATCTTTCATTAAGAAGGGATCATGCAGATCTTCAAGCGATGGCCTGAAAAACTGCTTAGCCTCTTCAAATGTATTAATTCCCCGCTGTACCAGCAGTTCGGCCAGCACGGGACCAATGCCCAGCTCAGCCGACAAGCCGGCAACCTTTTCGGGATTGCCCCTCTCTTTCAACACCCAACGTTTCTGCATCCTTGCTTTTTTTCGATTTGTAAAAATAGGGATAATGCAGCTAAGTTGGAAAGAAAATTTACGCTGAAAATTTAAAAATGAATTTCAAAGCTGCTATTTCGCTGTTTTACTGATTGTTTATTCTATGCCATTAACATTATCCTGATGACTGTCATCATGGGCATAAGGCAGTGATTTTGGGCTGTACTGCCTTTTGAGCCAGCTGCTTAAGCCATCAAGACCCGGAAAAAGCACCCTTTCGGTGATGTTTGCCTGGTCAAGTTTATCGCGGATTTCCCATTTTAATTCTTTGGGGATAATGATGCGATAAAAAAGTTCCGGATGGTCTTCAAGCCAATGGTTCATCAACAACCTTGCATTCGACATCAAAGAAAACAAAGCATGTTGATTGACAATTCTTTCGTCCATGGAAGGGGGCTCCAGAAAAATTACAAATCGCCTTTCATGCAAGGTTTCAAGCTGTTTTAAACTATTACATACGGTATCGAGCATGGTGGGAGTGAAAACATTGGCTCCTTCTTCCTTGATGGTATTAAATAAGGGAGTTGGCAGAAATTCATTGGCTTTCACATAATTTACGCACCAGATAGCGCCATCGGTATTAAACCTCATCAGGTTGGCTGTGGCAAAATGCAAAGCTATGTAAGGAGAATAAGTCCAGTCGAGCAGTCGGGTGGGCAAGCCATGGTGCTGAGCAATGGCCATAAGGTTCCACACCGATTCGCCTGAAACTGTATTCCGGTGTGCGTATTTTCTGAAATTTCTCAGCAGATGCCTTTCCAGGTCGCTGTAAGGGCCTTCCAGTCGCATCAGGCTGGTTTTTAGCTCATAACCTGCATCAGATAAACCCCTGAAAACGTGCGCAGACCTGAATCGTCCCAAACTGGCATCGTAAGAATCACGAAAAAGTTCTTCCTGCAACTCAGCCCAGCTTTTTACAATAACATCGTTTTTCATTTTTTGATTGTTGGTGCCATTATTTCCAATTTCTGCAAAATGAAATTCTCAGAAAGTTGACCTCATGGCTTCCACAGGGTCAAGCCTTGATGCTGACCAGGCGGGAAGGAATCCTGAGACCAGGCCTATAACTGCCGAAACGCCAATTCCCAGTGCAATATTTCCGGTAGTTAAAATAAGATTCATGTCGAATGCTGCAGAAATTGCCAGAGTAAGCAAGAAAATGATGGCCAGCCCGAGCAAACCACCGAAAATGGACAGAAAAACTGCTTCAAACAGGAACTGAAGCAGAATAAAGTAATTTTTTGCACCCATTGCTTTTTGTATACCTATCTGTGCTGTTCTTTCCTTTACAGAAACAAACATGATGTTGGCAATGCCAAACCCGCCGACCAGCAGCGAAAATCCGCCAATAATCCACCCAACTGCCGAAACAATCCTGAAAAAGCTATCGAATCCCTGCGAGATTACACTGGTTTCATTAATGGCAAAGTCATCTTCAATTCCAGGTTTTAGTTTACGAACAGAGCGCATGATACCTGTCAGTTCATCGCGCAATTCCTCGTTACTGACATTGGGCCTGGCTCTTACCATGATAGCCGCGCCTATATTGTCGCTTTTCATATCAATGAAATTGCGGGCAAAATTTACCGGAAGTAATACCTGATTGTCATTGGAGTTGCCAAAATTGTTGTTGCCTTCTTTCTTCAACAAGCCGATTACCTCCACTTTCTGCCCAAAGACTTTTATTCGTTGTCCAACAGGACTGATACCTGCAAACAGGTTTTTTTCTATTTCGCTGCCGATTATTGCGACAGGGCGGCCTCCCAGCGATTCTTCCAGAGTAAAGTACCTGCCCGAAGTTAACTCAATGGGGGTAACCTCGCTGTAATCGTGCGAAACAGCAACTACCGAGGCATTATCAACTGCTGCAGCATTAAACTTAACAGTTCGGTTCATACCTACCATATAGCTGCTGGCTTCGGCGGCCTGACTTCGTTTTTGAATTTCAGCAAGATCGGCCATGGTAGGCTCGGGTCTTTTCATGTACTTCCACCAGGGGTAGTCGTTTCCACCGAATGCCCAGGGCCATTTCTGCACAAACAACACATTGCTGCCCAGGGTATTGATGCTGTCGCGCAGTGTATTTTCGATGGAATCAAAAACAGTGAAAACCGATATAATAGCAAAGATTCCAATAGTAATACCAAGCAGAGACAGAAAAGTGCGTACCTTGTTTACAATAATGGCAGTGATTGCAAAAAGATAGCTTTCGCGGATTAGCCGGATCAAAATTATGGGTTTGTTCATAGGAAGTAGTTTGGCAGGGATGTAAAATTACTAATTATTTGAGACACGATGCTAAGTTTACGTAATGAATTAAGAAAGATGGGCAGTTGAAAAAAAATCAGAAGAATACTAAAGCTAAGTTGTTACTTTTTTATCCTTCCCCAGGCCGGTTTAAACTTTTCTGATATATCATTGCTTCATTACCACTGCTATCTTTATAACATTGTTTTTGTTCATTCTAAACCTACAGAGATATAGTTTTAACCGGGGCAGTAAGTTATACAACCGGTGCAGAGCTGCTGTTATTATCTAAAAAAAGTTTATATGTTAAAAAGCCTGACTGATGAAAAAACAGGTTGCATACTGAGCCGATTTTTAATAAACTTGCAAACTAAAATAAAGGCAGCCTTTTATTGTTTAATAAAGTGAAAGTCACTTATTTGCAATTTTGTTGCTTTTATAAAAAATCTTCTTTAATTGCCAATCTACCCAAAGAAAAATCCGGGAAAAATCATGAGCGAAAAAAAACAAATCAGGTCGGCCCTGATATCGGTTTATTATAAAGACGGGCTTGAGCCTGTGGTAAGGTTATTGCATAAACATGGAGTTGCCTTGTACTCTACAGGTGGTACTCAAACCTTTATCGAATCGCTTGATATTCCGGTTCAAACGGTGGAGTCTCTCACAAGTTACCCATCAATACTCGGAGGCAGGGTAAAAACCCTGCACCCAAAAGTTTTTGGAGGAATACTCGGCCGCCGCCACAACAACAGCGATCAGGCTGAAATGCAGCAATACGGAATACCATCATTCGATCTGGTAATTGTTGACCTTTATCCTTTTGAGCAAACAGTAGCATCAGGCGCCGACCATGCTTCCATTATCGAGAAAATAGATATTGGAGGGATTTCTCTCATCAGAGCCGGTGCCAAAAATTATCAGGATGTTCTGATAGTTCCTTCATCTGCTCATTATCCCGAATTGTTAAAAATACTTTCGGAAAATGAAGTGAGCAGTACCATGGAGGAGAGAATGCGTTTTGCCGCTTATGCTTTTGCAATGAGTTCGCATTACGATTCAGCAATTTTCAATTATTTTTCCGGGCAAACAGCTTATCAGGAGTTTCGCAGCAGTGTGGGGAATGCCCATACGCTCAGGTATGGAGAAAATCCGCATCAGAAAGGGGAATTTTTTGGTAATCTGAACGAAGTATTTGAACAGTTGCATGGTAAAGAGCTGTCGTACAATAATTTACTCGATCTGGATGCTGCTATTGCGCTGATCAGCGAATTTGATGAAACCACTTTTGCCATCATAAAACACAACAATGCATGCGGAATTGCATCGCGCGAACGGTTGATTGATGCATGGCAGGCAGCATTGGATGGCGACCCGGTATCTGCATTTGGAGGCGTGCTGGTTACCAACAAGGCTGTTGATACTGAAACAGCTGCAGAAATCAATAAGTTATTCTTTGAGATAATTCTGGCTCCGGGTTACGAAAAAAATGCGTTGGATCTACTGCAAACTAAGAAAAATAGAGTAATTTTGCAGGCTAAATCATTTGATTTTCAGGGAAAACAGTTCAGAAGCCTTCTTAATGGTGTTTTGCAGCAGGACAAAGATCTGAAAACCGAAGTCGCAGCCGATCTTAGGGTAGTAACCCATATTTCGCCCGGCGATGAGGAGATACAGGATTTGTTGTTTGCCAATAAAGTGGTAAAGCACAGTAAGTCAAATGCCATAGTTCTGGTTAAAAACAGGCAGATGGCAGGCAGCGGAGCAGGGCAAACCTCAAGGGTAGATGCCTTGCGTCATGCCATAGAAAAGGCCGGTAGTTTTGGTTTTGACCTGAACGGAGCAGTAATGGCATCTGATGCTTTCTTTCCTTTTGCCGATTCGGTTGAACTGGCTCACAAGGCAGGTATAGTTTCGGTGATACAGCCCGGAGGGTCGGTACGCGATGAAGATACAATTGATTACTGCAATGCAAACGCACTGAGCATGGTTTTTACCGGAATCAGACATTTTAAACACTGACAATAAAGAAATTACAATAATGGGACTTTTTTCCTTCATGACCAAAGAGATCGCAATGGATCTCGGTACAGCCAACACTATTATTATTTACAACGACAAAGTAGTGGTTGATGAGCCTTCCATCATCGCCATTGAACGAAATACCGGCAAAATCATCGCAGTAGGAAAAAGAGCAATGATGATGCATGGCAAAACACATGAGAACATAAAAACAATCCGCCCCCTTCGCGATGGTGTAATCGCTGATTTTCAGTCGGCTGAATACATGATCAGGGAGTTAATAAAAATGACCGGCCCTACCCGTAGTCTTTTTCCGCCGGCATTGAAAATGGTTATTTGTATTCCTTCAGGGATTACTGAAGTAGAAGAAAGAGCTGTTAAAGATTCAGCAGAGCAGGCCGGAGCCAAGGAAGTAAGGCTTATTCACGAGCCTATGGCCGCTGCCATCGGAATTGGTATTGATGTGCTTGAACCCACCGGAAACATGATTATTGACATAGGTGGTGGTACCAGCGAAATTGCTGTTATTGCACTGGGAGGTATTGTCAACAATAAGTCAATAAGAATTGCCGGCGACGATTTTAACAATGATATTGAAGAATATATGCGCAAGCAGCACAATATCAATATTGGAGAGCGCACTGCCGAAGCCATTAAGATAAATGTGGGTGCAGCACTTACCGAAATTGACAATCCTCCGCCTGACTATCCGGTGCACGGCAGGGATATGCTTACAGGTATTCCCAAAGAAATTTATGTTAATTACAGCGAAATAGCTCATTGCCTTGATAAATCAATCGCCAAAATAGAAGCGGCTGTGCTGAATGCGCTGGAAATGACTCCTCCAGAACTCTCAGCCGACATTTACCGCACCGGAATCTATCTTGCAGGAGGCGGCTCTATGCTCAGAGGCCTTGATAAAAGGCTGCATCTTAAAACCAAACTTCCGGTGCATGTAGCTGAAGATCCGCTCAGGGCTGTTGCCAGGGGCACTGGTATTGCGCTGAAGAACTTCAATAAGTTCACCTTCCTGATCAAGTAATAAAGACCTTTCAGGAAATTCACACCAGGGAAATGGTATGCGGCACATTCTTGCTTTTATCTGGAAACACAGCTTTTTCTTCCTGTTCCTGACTCTGGAATTTATTGCGCTTATACTCATTGCAAACCGAAGTTTTTACCACCGTTCAGTGTTTTCAAATGCTAACGACAATTTTACCGGCAGTGTACTAACATCATGGTCGGGCATTACTTCTTACTTTTCGCTAAAACAGGAAAACAAATTGCTGTCTGCTGAAAACGCCCGGCTTATGCAGCTGCTCACCAAAAGCCAGGTGAGTAATGACACTGCATCGGAATACGTAAATGACACTTTATACAAGCAACAGTACACCTATACCCCGGCTCAGGTAATCAACAATTCTGCATCGAGACGCGACAATTACATTATGCTGAATAAAGGCCGCAGGATGGGAATCAAACCCGATATGGCTGTTATTAATCCGCAGGGAATTGTTGGGACAGTAGTGAGTGTATCTGAAAACTTCAGTTGGGTAATGTCATTGCTTAACAAACATTCGCGCATCAGTGCCAGAATTGAACGTATCAACCAGATGGGAACGGTTATCTGGGAAGGCGGAAATCCTGCAACCGGAACACTCATTGACATTCCAGCCCACGTAAAAGTACTGCCCGGCGACAGTATTACCACAAGTGGTTACAGCAATATTTTTCCTGAGGGAATTATGATTGGTACTGTGGAAGAAATTACAGTAGATAAAGGGGCTCATTTTTATACCATTTATTTCAGGTTCTCAGCCGATCTAAACAGCCTGAGACATGTTTATGTGGTAGGAAATCTGTTTCGTGAGGAACAAATTGAACTTAGTAAGAAGATCATAAATGGAGAAGTTCCCAGGTAGAGATATCGCCAGATTTTTTATTTTGATTGTGGTTCAGGTAACTATGCTCGATCACATCAATCTGCAGGGTTTTGCCAACCCTTCTTTGTACCTGTATTTTATTCTGCTGCTTCCTTTTGAAGTTGCCGGCTGGATGCTGCTACTTTCTGCATTTCTGATTGGCTTTGGAATTGACAGCTTTAGCAATTCTGTAGGATTACATGCAGCAGCAGCAACTGCAGCAGCTTTTGTAAGGCCTTATGCCATTAAACTGGCAGGTGCTCCTGCCGAATACGAGGGCAACCTCAAACCGGGAATCGGCGATATGGGTTTACGCTGGTTTTTTGCCTATACTCTGGTAGTGGTTTTTGTACATCAATTTTCGCTCTATATGCTTGAGTCATTGCGACTGGCCGAAGCCGGGATAATTCTTGTCAAAACCATAACCGGTACAGTGTTTACTCTGGCTCTAATTGTTGTTGTAGAATATCTATTTATGAGAAAAAGGGGGTAGTTGCAAAAACAACTTCCCCCTCAATAACTATATCCTGAAGTTTTTTCAGGAATGGCCCAGAATATCTCCTTCCTCCGTTGTCCAGTTGTACTGATACAAACCATCAATCAGCCTTTGTTCTTTCTGTTCAGGACTTAAGGAATCATACGCTCGTTTTTCTGCTTCAAAACGGGCTCGTTTTTCTTCTTCTATTTTATGTATTTCGTCAAGATAATTCTGCTCAACACGTTTCTTTAAAAAATCGTGCGCTACTGAAGGAAATAACTCAAGCAACAATTCTTCTTTTTCGCTGGCAGCCAGTTTTACATCGCCGTATTCATGAAATACAGGATTTTCCTGACGTTTGTAGAATCTGGTATCGTAAGCTGTTTCGTCCTTAACTCCTGCTATCTTGTACCTGAACTCAGGGTCAACCGGAACCGGTGTTTTTCCATAAATACCTTTTACGAGATTTACAAACTGAATGGATTTGGTAGTATAAAGAGGCTGGCCTTTTGATTCATCAATAGCACAATTTACTGCCTGAACTCCCACAATCTGGCTGGTTGGAGTAACAAGCGGAGGACAACCGGCATCCATCCTTACGGAAGGGATAAGTTCAAGCGTTCTCGGCAGGAGTTTTTCAAGTTTCAGTTGTTTAAGCTGGGCCAGCATGTTGGAATACATCCCGCCAGGGACTTCTGCTTCCTTAACTTTTTCGTCGGGTTCAGGAAACCCGAAATAACTTTCGATGCGCTGGCAGGTGCTGAGCAAATCGTCCTGTTTGTCGGCTTTGGCAAATGCAATGGCAAGTTCAAACAGCTCCTCTATGTCTTTGGGTAACTTATCGGTAAGCAGATTAAATTCTTTGGGTAATTTTTTGTACTGATCGTATTCGGCAAGCTCATAACGGATGTCTCGGAGTATGGCATCAATTTTCAACACTGCTTCTGCATTAACGCCGGTTTCAATATTCATGCGGTTGCAGAAAAGCTGAATAATTTCGTAGGATGATGCAGCTGTGCCTCCTGCAAAGGGCATAATGCAGGTATCAACAATATCTGCTCCGTTTACAATGGCCATCAGTGTAGAGGCGAGTCCGTAGCCGGGAGTGCAATGGGTATGAAAATCGAGAGGAATGTGGAGGTGTTTTTTCAATAATCTAATCAACCGTCCGGCTCTGTGCGGAGGAATAAGGCCAGCCATGTCTTTGATGGAAATCATATCAGCACCCATATCCTGAAGTTTCAGGGCTAGATCGAGATAATACTGATCGGTAAAAATATGGGTTTGCAGTGGTTTAGCCTGCAGTATGGCCTTAAGTTTTCTGAAAGCAGAAAAATACGGATCTACTGTGTAGCAAATGGCGCAGTCGGCTATTCCTCCATTTGCTTTTACTGATTTGATGGTTGAACCAATGTTGTTTACATCATTCAGAGCATCAAAAATGCGCATAATGCTGATACCCGATTGAATAGCATTGCGGTTAAACCCGTCAATAACATCATCGGGGTAGGGGTTATATCCAAATAAATTTCTTCCGCGGCTCAACGCTGTAAGCCGGGTGGTATCTCCAACTCCGTTTTTTATTTTTTCTAATCTGTCCCAGGGGTTTTCATTGAGATATCTCATTACCGAATCTGGCACGGCTCCGCCCCAAACTTCCATTGCATAAAAGCCGGCTTCACGGTAATAGGGCAAGACCCGGTCAACCTGCTGCTGGGTCATTCTGGTGGCAAAAAGCGATTGCTGACCATCGCGTAAGGTCAAGTCTCTGATTAAAAGTTTTTTACCCATAATTGTAGTTATATATGTAGTTTGTGTAATAGTGAAGTGCGCAGTATGTAACATGGCCAGATTTTACACTAAGCCCTGCTCACAAAAGTAAAAACTTTAATACACAATAACATAGATGGGAAAAAATATTTTGTCACTTCATTATTTTGTTTCTTTTTGAACCAGAATGGCTGACCTGAATACGACAGAATCATTGATTGACGGTAGAAAGGAGTGATAAACTCATCTCTTCACTGAGATGACCGCCTTTAATTTAATTCCAGTATTTTACACCAATCACGGTTTTTTGACAATACATTGTAACTTTGCTATTCTTTTAGCATCAAATACTGCTGAAAATCAAATCAGGATATGACTGCCGGATCGTCTGCTGAAAATATTACGGGGAATATTATTCCAAAGCTTAGTGTATTCCCTGCCGGAATTAAAGTTTCAGCATTTGTTAAGTGTTACTGGCAGTTGGAGAAACCTGAGGGTTTTTTACATGAACGTTTGTTGCCCAACGGCGAAACTCAGTTGATCTTTCATTACGGCCAACCATTCAGGGAAAGTTACGGAGGCAATTCCACACACCAGCCAAATAGCCTGGTGTGTGGTCAATTTACCCGGTTCAAGGACATTTTTTCAGAGCAGGAAGCTGGATTACTGGGTGTGGTTTTTCACCCTTTTGCCTCCAATGCTTTATTCGGAATACCGGCGCATCATTTTACCCACTTGTCGGTCGGACTTACCGATATTGATTCAGGATTGCACGATATTGGTATGAGAATTGCTTCAGCCAACACATTAAAGCAAAGGTTAATGCTGATTGAGGATTTTATACTTTGCAGGATGCGCAAACTGAATCAAAGACATTTTGCCCTGGTAAAGAAAAGCGTTGAAATTCTCGGTAAAAACAATTCAGAAGCTGATATTTCTAAAGTTGCCGGTTCTCTTTTTGTTGGCGAAAGGCAGTTTGAAAGACTATTTAAGGATTATGTGGGCCTTACTCCAATGCGTTTTGCTGGTATTTCGAGGTTTCACAAGGCGTTGGGACTTTTTGGGTCTTCATTAAACCTAACTGCCATTGCACTGGAGTCGGGATATTATGATCAGGCACATTTCATCAGAGAGTTTAAAAACATTGCCGGTGAGAAACCTTCAGCATTGAGAAAAAGGTTATTTGGTTCATTTTCTGAAGATTATTGATGGTCTGTTTTTCATTAAAAAGTCGGTTTTGTACAATTTTGAACCGGAGAGCCGTGATAATTTTGCAGCCTGAAATCAACAATCCAATCCATCATGCAAAACAATTCTTTTTCTGACAAAAGCAGACAGTATCTGCAAACATTATGCGAAACAATTCCGGGCCGTTGTGTCGGCAGCGAAGGAAACCGGCAGGCAACTCAATTTTTTAAGACTACTCTTGAAGCCCTTGGCTGGCAAACCCGTTCATCTGAATTTGAGGCCATGGATTGGCAAACCCGGGGTGCCGAACTTATTGCTGAGGGCTTGAACTTTGAGGTCTTTTCAAGTCCTTATTCCCCCGGGTGCGATGTGAAAGCCCGGTTACTTGATGCCTCAACTCTGCAGGAACTGGAGAAGCTCAAAATGGAAGATGCCATAGTATTGCTGCATGGCGAAATTGCTGCAGAACAACTGATGCCGAAAAATTTTGTATTCTACAATCCCGATCATCATCAGAAAATTGTGTCTTGTCTCGAGTCGGGCAAACCTGCTGCAATAATAACTGCCACAGGCTTCAATCCGGAACTTGCCGGTGGTGTTTATCCTTTTCCAATGATTGAGGATGGAGATTTTGACATTCCTTCGGTTTTTATGACAGAAGAAGAAGGGGAGAGGCTGCTTGCTTATTCCGGTAAGGTTATCAGTCTTAAATCAGATGCTGAACGAATTCAGGGAAACGGATATAATGTTGCTGCAATAAAAGGAAAAAGTGCAGAAAAAAGGATAGTCGTCACTGCGCATATTGATGCAAAAAAGGGAACTCCGGGAGCAATTGATAATGCAACTGGAGTTATAGTGCTGCTTTTACTGGCAGAAATGCTTGCTGATTACACCGGAGATACACAAGTAGAACTGGTGGCATTTAATGGTGAAGACTATTATGCTGTTCCCGGGCAAATGTTGTACATTTCCGAAAATCAGGGATTATTCGATCAGATTTTGCTTAATATTAACATTGACGGAGCGGGATATTATGAAGGAATTTCTTGCTTTTCATTGTTTAGTTTACCCTCTGGTATGGAAACCCGCGTAAAGGCGATATTAAGTTCGCAGGAGCACTTAACTGAAGGGCCAGAGTGGCCGCAGGGAGATCACAGCATCTTCGTGCAGTTCGGAAGGCCAGCAATTGCATTTACTTCCAAATGGTTTCTGGACAATATGTCAACCCAAAGGATCACCCATACACCCAGCGACCATCCGCGCATAGTTAACCATCAGCGGCTTATTGAAATAGCAGCAGCCATCAGCCAGCTTATAAAAGCAATTGATTAATAGGCATTTATGCTATGCTATCGAAGTATTAGCACTATTCGGTACGGTGGGGAAAGTTTCATGAAAATTGAGCATAATTGCAACCGAACCGCCCCGGGCGGTGAGCTCAGCGTTAGCTAAATTCAACTCAGGTTCTGACTTAACCTGCAATAAAAAACCGCAATTCTTTCGGATTGCGGTTTTTTATGCAGAACAGGAATAAATCAGGGCTGAATTACATCAGCTTCAATCGCCTGAAGTACTTCTTTGGTATCGTCATCGTAAACAAATGCAACCACGGTGCAGTTTTCTGCTTTGTAATTTTGGTTGAGTATGTGTTTGTATGTTTTAACCAGAGATTCGGGATTGGCGCTGCCTTTGAAACCCACCGTACTTCCCCAGGTGGTGGTTAGGGCTGTACGCAAGACATGATTGTGCTCATAGTTTTCGATTAACGGTGTAGTGCCAGAAGCGGGATCGTTGTTTTTCTGAGGAGCCACAATTCCGCTTTCGGTAAGGACAACAATCAGTTTCAGGTTTTTATCAATGGAACTGATAAATCTGACCTTAATATGAGAACAGAGTTTTCTCTCGGTGTCATCATATTCATTGATCATTTGCAAATCAATAAGAGGGTCTGTGGCCAGAGCATCAGAAACTGCACCGCTCCATGCTGCCGGCGATTTGATGTGATTTCCCGGAAAACCAATGCGGTTTACCATTCCATTGGGATTTCCTGCATTGCCAATTCCGAAAAATGTGTCCCATGCGTTTCCGGCTTCTGAGCGGAAATCGGTGGTAAATAGCCCGCCGGCTGTGGGTTCGGCAAAATATCCGGCATGAACAGCAAGCAATACAAGTTTATCACCATGAGTTTCTTTTAGATTATGCGCCAGTATGGCTGCTTTGGGGCAGTTTACACAGGTGTGGCCGGTGTAATCTTCGAGAAGAACTCTTTTTTTGAGGGTAGTGACTGCCGGAAATTCAGGAACAGGGCAGGCTGTAGTGTCCTGAGATTCTCCTTTTTTGGTGAAAGGCTCATCAATCTTATCGCATGAATGAAACAGCGATAATCCTGAAAGCAATATTCCGGTAAGAAGCAGGGTCTTGAATATATTCTTCATGGTCAAATCGGCTTTAGAGTAAAAATTTAGAATGAACTGGTGAGGGTAATGGTTAACCCGTTTGAAGCGGGCACATTCCGGCACACACCACCCACACACACAATGCCTTCGCGCTGTTTGCCATAGGTAACCGAGAGGCGGTTGGATCCCCGGGTGTATCCTGCCGAAAGGGTAGGATAATGAAACCTCCTGTCTTTATCGGGATTACCGTAATTGTACTGGTCAGAAATGGTGAAATACCATTTGGGAGCAAAAGTATATTCTACCAGAAACTGCAACCATTCGCCTTCGTCTTGTTTGGTAAAGAGATGCTGATATTCAACCTTAATGGCTTGTTTTTCGGTTAGTTTATAGGTACCGTCAACGATGAAAATATTGGCTTTTACCACTTCTTCTCCCGGATGTCCTTCAATTACTGCAATGTCGTAGGTAAGATTCAGGTATGAGACGAGAAGCTTAAAGTTCTTATTGAACTTGTGTTGTACCTCAATGTTAAAATCGCTGAAATAGGCAGAGTCTCCGAATGCGAAGAATGGTGATTCATAACCCAGTGTGCCTGCAACATCAGTTAAAGTATCACCTGACAGTGCATTTTTTTTGATTGGGGTAACCCTGGAATAGTTAACAGCGATATCGGTGCCATATTTGCCACCCAGCAGAGTGCCTTTTTTAATTTTATAGTTGATTTGTCCCTGCAGAGCCATTTCGCCATTGGGCTGTCTAGCATAGGGGTACATGGCTGAAAGGCTGTAGGCATGTTGCCGGGTAAGGGCTGGCAGATAGTTGATGTCGAGTGTATTGCCGGTTTCGGTACGTTTGGATTTGAAACTCATATTGTCGGTACGTTTTGCCGAAACTATCGCTCCAAAACCGCGGGTAGAATAGGATGCCTGAAGTAGTAATGACTCGCCGTTTTTGTAGATGTAGTTGTTAATGGAGGACGGGTCGTTCATTTTATTGGCATATTCACCGTCGAGTGAAAAGCCGCCGTTCGATAAATTAAAGCGGGCAGCCCATGCACCAACATTAGCAGGCAGAACGAGCAAATCGCCGTTTTCAACAAGAATTTCTTCAAGAGGTTGATATTTGCTGACAAAGCTTCCGCCTATGGTTAAACGGGTTTTAAGTTTCCCTTCTTTATCGAAAATATCATTCAGCGCGAAATCGCCGTCAAGCCCCCTGACAATGCCCGGGCCTTGTTCCCAGAAAAAACGCTGTGTACCTATAAGTCCTTTTAAGACAACACCTTGTGCCGGAGAGAATTTAACTTTTGCTCCTCTTATTGTATTATCGTAACCCAGATTTCGTTCTTCGTAGCTGCGAAGTACCATACCGCTGCCAAATTGTTCATAAAAGTGCCCGACTGTAATTTCGAACTGTTCGTTGCGCCATGAGCCAAACCAGTATGGTACACCGCTTCCTTTGTAGCGTTCATCAAAGCCAAGCAAAGGGTTGAGATAGCTTTCAAATCTCATGCCTGCGCTGAAATTGCCGTTGGTATAAAGCAGATTGGCAAAAGAGTTCATGCGCATTTTTTCTTCTACTTCAAAAGCGCCAATGGCTGAATCGGCACGGTAAACCTGAGCATCGAGCTGAAAATTGCCGCTTACCCGGCCGCCTTCAAGAATTCCCTGGGCATAGGTGCTGTGGAAACTAAAAAATACAGCCACCGCTGCCACCGCAAAACGATATATAGTTTTCAATTTTTCAATGATTTGGGTTTCTACTTTCTGGGTTGCTTGGTCTTAATTCCTTTGAGGGACAGGAATTTTAGTGAGAGTCGATGGATTCACCTCGGTTGAGTTTGCGAACCATTTCAATCAGCTGCAGTTCGCTTCCCTCGCTGAATGAGGTGTGTTGCCATACAATTTCTCCGTTACCGTTAATGAGAAAAGTATGCGGAATCATATTCACATTCATGGCTCTTTTAAAATCTCCGTTGGCATCAAGCAGTACTTCGTAATCCCAGCCTTTGCCATTTACAGTGGGGCCAACTTTGGAGGTTGATCTGGAATCATCAATAGAAACAGCTACCAGTTTAACACCGGTTTCTTCAACCCAGTCTTCGTAAACATCGGCAATAGTGGTGAGCTCATTGATGCAGGGTTTGCACCACAGTGCCCAGAAACTTACAATCATGGGTTTGCCGTTGTTGGAGAGCTCGGCGGTGTTGATTGTTTTACCATCAAGAGTTTTTACTGATACTGCAGGTAACTTTTTCAGCGATTTGCTTTCATCCTGAGCGTTGGCGCCTGCAAAAAGAAAAACGAGAAGCGAGAGGAAAATGATTTTTTTCATGTCGTTGTTTGTTGTTGGTTTATCCCGGTAAGTTCAATAATCGTGCCTTTCAGGCGATGTAAACTTCAAGTAACTTTGAATCTGACGAAGGAATGATATCCACCCGGTCAATGGAAGCAGGCAGGAGAATGGCTTCTCCCTGCGAAATGGTAACCTGAGGCTCTGTTTCCCCGTCGTGAACAATTGTAACACTACCGCCCACACAAACGTAAATTACGAAAGAGTCCAGTTCGCTGTAGTCCTTTGCCAGGGCTTGGTCGAGCTGAATAAGGCTGGTAGTGAAAAACGGACTGTTTACCAAAGTGGCAGTGCCGTTTTGTTTGGGTTGATATTGTGATTTATAATCGTCGTAAACATTAAAATCAATGGCATCAAGGGCCTCTTCAATGTGCAGTTCCCTGGATTTGCCTTCGCTGTCAACTCTGTCCCAGTCGTAAATGCGGTAGGTAGTATCGGAGGTTTGCTGAATTTCGGCCAGAAAAATGCCCGGACCCAACGCATGAACCCTGCCGGCGGGCATATAAAAAACATCTCCTGCAGTTACCTTTTCAGCATTAAGTATCTGCTTCAGGCTTTTATCATTCAGGTGTTTCAGATAGGTTTGCTGATCAACTTTTTCGCTGAATCCGCTTATCAGTTCGGCGCCCGGGTCGGCATCAATGATGTACCACATTTCAGATTTTCCGTAACCTATGTTGCGTTTGGCAGCCAGTTCGTCGTCGGGATGCACCTGTATTGAAAGATAATCGGCAGCATCAATAAACTTTACCAGAATGGGAAACTCGTCGCCAAAGCGTTCGTAAACTTTATCTCCGACCAAATCACCCATATAAACCTCAACCAGCTCATTCAGGTCGTTGCCTGCCAGAAATCCATTGACTATTCCTGTTTGATTACCATCAACACCAGAAAGTACCCAGGCCTCCCCGCAATTGGGCAGAGGGGCAAAATCAATACCTAAAACAGATTTGATTTTGTTGCCTCCCCAGATTTTGTCTTTCAAAACAGGAGAAAATTTGAGAGGATAAAGTTGCTTTTCCATAGATTTTATTTTCCTTTTCGGGGTAAAATTACAATTAAATTCATTCATTCAAATAGTCAGATACTTATTGATAACTTTGCAATCAGACTGAGGTTTTACTTAATTATTTTTTTTATTAAGTGTCGTAACCTCGAATGCTTTAATAATCAAAGGATGTCGGACGAGAAGAAAAAGCACATTAAAAAACCTGAGTGGTTGAAGATCAGGTTGCCGGGCGGAAAAAATTTTGCGAAAGTGAAGGAAATTGTTGAGGGCAATAAACTTCACACCATCTGCAGCAGCGGAAATTGCCCCAATATGGGTGAATGCTGGAATGCCGGAACAGCTACATTTATGATTCTGGGCGACATTTGCACCCGTTCGTGCAGATTTTGTGCAACAAAAACAGGACGTCCATTACCCGTGGATGTTGATGAGCCATTGAGGGTAGCAGATTCAGTAAAAAAAATGAATCTGAAACATTGTGTCATTACATCGGTTGATCGCGATGACCTTGCCGACGGGGGCTCGGCGCATTGGGCTGAAACAATCGTACAGATAAAAGATAAAAATCCGGGAGTTACTATTGAAGTGCTGATACCTGATTTTAAGGGGATAACAACAGATATTGACAGAGTAATTGATGCAAGGCCTGATATCATTTCGCATAATCTGGAAACAGTTCGCAGGTTAACTCCGGCTGTGCGATCGGCTGCCAGCTATGAAAGAAGTCTGCTGGTACTCAGGCATATTGCTAACAGAGGCACTGTTGCCAAATCTGGCATTATGCTTGGACTTGGCGAAACTAAAGATGAAGTCCTGCAAACTATGGACGATCTGCTTGGAGCCGGTGTTTCAGTTATGACCATAGGTCAGTATCTGAGGCCAACGCTCTCTCATTTGCCGGTTGAGGCATATATTACTCCTGAGGTTTTTGAGGAATACAGAGTCGCCGGCATCAGAAAAGGCTTCCGGCATATTGAAAGCCGGCCTTTGGTGCGCTCGTCTTATCATGCAGAGAAGCATGTGAAATAGTGTTTTTTCTGCCTGTTTTTTGCCAAATCCTTTAACTGGAATACCGTTTACCGGTAAATGACAATATGTTAGACAACTGTATTGAAATTGTCTTTTAGTTGCGTATATTTACCCTGAAATTGCCTGAAAATTCCTCTTCATTTTTTTTCTTCATAAAATCAGCAGGTTTTTCATTTTTGGCGGTTACAACAGGCACATAATTCCATTAATCTTTTTATACTTCCCCTACTCTCAAAAACTAACCAGATTATTATTGGGTTTTGCAAACAATTACAAATCAGCCGGGGTATGACAGACAGCTACTATCTGAATCTTTTGTTAAATTCTTCACTTGCTTTTGCAAGGCTTAGTGTTTCGGAGAAAGATCCAAACAATAAATTATACAAAGTAGTTATATGTAATCAAAGGTTTTCTCAGATTTTCAATAAATCTGGATCTGATGAAAAAGAGTTGCAGCTTCCGGCAGATTTTCTAAAAGAATTAGTTAGCAGTTTAAAATCAGAAAGGAATAAATTTGAATACAATAGCTTGTGTGAAGAAAGTGATGAGAAAATAGTATTTAAGCTAAGCCAATCACCCGATGGTTTTATTGATTTGTTTCAGAGTATCGAAATCAGCACTCTGCAAAATAATAACTCTGAACCAGAATTAAGTTCTCAGCAATTTATTGATGAGTCAGATGCCAACCGTTTCAGGTTTTTATTTAAAAGTATGGCATTGGGGGTAGTTTATGAAAATAAGGATGGGATAATTACCGATGCCAACCCGGCAGCTGAAAGAATTCTGGGGCTTACCCTTGATCAGCTTCAGGGCAGAACTTCCATTGACCCAAGGTGGAAAGCCATCCGTGAAGATGGCAGCGATTTTCCCGGAGAAGAACATCCGGTGTCGCTGTCCCTGGCTACCGGCAAACCAGTGAATGATGTAATAATGGGAGTTTTTAATCCCAAAGAAGAAGCGGTTAAATGGATTTTGGTAAATGCTCAGCCCGAGTTTCTGGGTAACTCTGAAATACCTTACAGGGCATTTGTTACTTTTCAGGACATTACCGACAGGGTGCTAACCGAAAAAGCGCTTAAGCTTAGTGAGGAAAAATTCAGTGCGGCCTTTATGCTCAGCCCCGACCTGGTGAGTATTACCAGATTAAGAGATGGATTGTATATTGACGTAAATCACCAGTTTGTAAAGTTATCAGGTTACTCTCGCGATCAAATAGTGGGTTCTTCAGCTTTTAAATTAAATATATGGAAAAACGTTGAGGACCGTAATCGTTTGGTGGAGACATTAAACAGAGATGGCTTTGTTAAAAATCTGGAAGCTGAGTTTAACCTGAATGATGGCCGCGTAATTACAGGCCTGATGTCGGCAAGAATGTTCGAGATGAATGGAGAGCCTCATTTGCTGGCTTTCACGCGTGATATTACTGAACGGATTGAGGCGCAGCAGAAAATCAAACAATTACTTCAGCGGATTGACCTGGCAACAGGGTATGCAGGCATTGGTATCTGGGAATGGGACATAGCTGATAATGTACTCTCCCTGGATAAAAGAATGAAAGCATTGTTTAATCTTGAAAATGATGAACGTGTTTATACTTTTAAACAATGGATGGAGAATGTTTATGCTGATGATAAAACAAGAGCTGTAAATATTCTGGACAGGGTGCTGGAGGGTACACAGGAATACGATACAGAACTTAGGATAGGTAATACGTTGAATGAATCACGCCATGTAAAAATTATAGGGAAAGTTTTAAGAAACCTTAAAGGGAATGCCGAGAAGATGGTGGGCATCAGCTATGATATAACTGAAGAAAAACTTGCTGAGGCAGCCTTGCTCGAAAGCAGGGAGTTATATAAAAGTCTGATTTCGGCATCAGCAGAAGGAATAGTATTGCAAACCCGGGATGGGCGTATTCTGGCCTGGAACCATGCAGCTGAAAAACTTTTTGAAATCAGGGCAACCGAAGCCATTGGCCGAAATGCCGGGCAGTTTGAATTAAAATTCACCAAAGAAGATGGCGGTGATTTTACTTTTGAGGAGTATCCATCTACGATAACCGCCAATTACGGGAGAGCCTGCCATAATGTGATTATGAAGGTGATTACTCCTGCCGGTTCCAAAAAATGGATTAAGGTGAGTACAGAGCCCATTTTCTCGGGAAAAAGCCAATTGCCTGAGCAGGTGCTTATTACTTTTTCTGACATTACCGAAATTAAAAACACCCAGCAGGAATTGGTGAGAAGCCAATCCAGAGTTACCCGGAAACTTCAGGCTATTTTATCTCCAAAAGGAGACCTTGGGGTGCTGGAACTGGGCGATTTGATTGATGCTGAAAGAATTCAGGAACTCATGGAATACTTTTACCGCATCACTAAAATAGGGATAGGAATACTGGATAATTATGGAAATATTATCGTTTCTACTGGCTGGACCGACATTTGTTCGCGATTCCACAGGCCCAATCCCCAAAGTTGCAAAAACTGTATTGAAAGCGATTTGCAACTTTCAAAAGGATTGAAACAGGGCGAATTTAAATTATATAAGTGCAAGAACAATATGTGGGACATGGCCACTCCCATTACCCTGGCTGGCCAGCAAATCGGAAGCCTTATGCTGGGGCAGTTTTTGTTTGACTATGAAGAGCCCGATGTAAATGTTTTCAAAGAACAGGCCAGCAGGTTTGGCTATGATGAGAACGAATACCTGAATGCTTTGAATAAAGTTCCACGCTGGAGCAAAGCTACAGTGGATAATGTAATGGCGTTTTATGCAGGTTTTGCCGAAATTGTAAGTACACTCAGTTACAACAATGTTAGACTGGCGCGTTTGCTCGAAGAAAACCGCAAAGCACAGGAATCACTGAAGGCATCGGCAGAAGTAGTTAAATCTATTCCGTCAGGATTATTTATTTACGAATATGTAAGACCCGATTTATTAATACTTTCTGATGTAAATCCCGCTGCGCTGGAACTCACAGGGTATGAGCGCAAGGATGTACTGGGAAAAGAGTTTGATCTGCTATGGCCAGAAGCCCGCAATCAAGGAATTACGGAGACATACCTTAACGTTATGAGAACCGGAATAACCTGGTTTGGCGAAAATATTTCCTATTCAGATGACAGATTATCAGGTTACTACAGGATAACAGCTTTCAAAATTAATGAAACACGCCTGGCCATTGCATTTGAGGATGCCACCGAATTAAAAAAAGCAGAAATGGAGATCATTGCTGCCAAAGAAAAATCAGAAGAACAGGAAGCGCTGCTCAGAGCAATAATTGAAAATGCACCTTTCGAAGTATGGGCAAGGGATGAAAATGGTTATGGAATCCTTGAAAATCAGCATATTGTAGATCATTTTGGTAGTATCCTGGGGAAAAAACCTTCTGACTTCGAAGCTGATGAGGAGGTTACAAAACTTTGGGAATCAAACAACCGCAGAGTGCTGGATGGAGAAATATTAAATGAAGAACATATTTACCTGGTGAATGGAGAGCCGAGAACCTATCAGCAGATAATTGCTCCCATCTTTATAAAAGGTGATAAAACCGAAGGCATTGTTGGTTTTAATATTGATATAACCGACAACTACAGAATAAGAGAAGCACTCAGAGAAAGGGAAGAAATATTCTTTAATATTGTTAATCTGGCAGTTGACTCAATTGGACTAATTGTGCCTGAAACAGGTGAGCTGGCTGAATTTAACAGGGCAGCGCACGAAACCCTGGGGTATACCCGCGAAGAGTTCCAGGCACTCAGAGTGTATGATTTTGAAGCAATACAATCACGGGAAGAGGTGCTTGAAAATCTTCAGAAACTAATTTCCGCCGTAGGTATGGTTTTTGAAAGCAAACACCGGCGAAAGGACGGTAGTCTTATTGACGTGAGAATTTCCACACGAAGCATTGAAATCAGAGGCAAAATGTACATTTCAGCCATTTGGAGTGATCGCACCGCTGAGATTCAGGCTCAAGCTCTGATCAAAGAGAAGGAACTTATTTTCAGCTCATTGCTTAAAAATTCACCAGTTTATATTTTCTTCAAAGATCACGATTCCCGTTACGTTTATCTGAGCAGAAATTATGAGAACATGCTCGGTTTACCTCTTGATGAGATTAAGGGTAAAACCATGCATGATTTGTTTTCACCCGAAGTGGCTGCCAAAATAATTGCAGATGATGTTGAAACCCTCAAATCGCAGTCGCCGTTGCTCATTGAAGAACAGGAAGGTGACCGCTATTACAACACCATAAAATTCCCGGTATTTATTGAAGGAAAATCTCCGCTGATTGGCGGCTTTACAATTGATATCACCGATATGAAGAATGCCGAACTTGCTTTGAAACACCGTGAACGTATTTTCAAACAAGCGCAGCAAATTGCAAATATGGGAAGCTTTGAGTACAATGTTAAAGAAGACACCGGAATACTTTCCGATAATTTATTAAGAATCTTCAGTTTAAATGAACAGGAGTCTGTTTTGAAAGGAGCCCTGAAAATCATCACTGCCTCCATACACCCGGATGATTCTGAAATATCAAAACGTGTTTTTGAAGAAGCGCTTGCCGGCAAAAGCGATTACGACCTTATCTACAGAATCATACAACCTGATGGGAACATCAGATCATTACATTCCAGAGCTGATATCTTTTTTAACGAAAATGGAGAACCAGAAACCATGATCGGGCTGGTACAGGACATCACTGAACGGCTAAAGGCAAGCGAGGCGCTGAAACAAAGCGAAGCACGATTGTCGGCATTTATGCACTATGTGCCGGCAATGATTCTTATCAAAGACAAAGACTTCAGGCCCTTTTATGCCAACGAAAACCTCAAACTACTTTTTCCTTATGAAAAATGGGAAGGAAAAACGCCGCATGAATCATTTGATGATGATAATGCTTCTTTCATTCTTTCCCGCGACAAAGAAGCATTCAAAAGCGGTTATGTAGCTTTTGAGGATGTTTGGACAGACCGGCAGGGTAACAAACTGATGTGTTTTGTTCAGAAATTCCGCATCAGCATACCAGGTACTGAACCTCTGCTTGGAGCGATAATTACCGACATTACCGAGCGCAAACAATACGAAGAAGAAATCCGTTCGCTCAACATTAATCTTGAAAAGCGGATTGCCGAGCGAACCTCGGAATTACAGGCGGCCAATAAAGAACTTGAGGCTTTTGCCTACAGTGTTTCTCACGACCTTAGGGCTCCTTTACGCGCTGTTACCGGTTTTACCAGAATATTGCTCGAAGATTTTTACAATCAGCTCGATGAAGAAGGCCGTAAAGTTTGTGATACCATCAGCGAAAATACCATAAGGATGGGGCAACTGATTGATGATCTGTTGGTTTTTTCCAGATCAGGCAGAGGAGAACTCAATTTCTCAGTCATTGATATGACAAAACTTGCCAAAGCTGCCTGGCTTGATGTTACAGATGAAAGTCAGCGAAAAGTTATTACTTTTAATTGCCAAACCTTACCGCAGGCAATGGCTGATCACTCATTAATAAAACAAGTGTGGATAAATCTGATATCCAATGCTGTAAAGTTTAGTTCGAAAAAAGACAGGCCTATAATTGAGATAAATGGGTGGGAAGAGGATGGCTACAATTATTTCCAGGTAAAGGATAATGGAGCCGGTTTTAATATGAAATATGCCGACAAATTGTTTCTGGTTTTTCAACGCTTACATAATCTGCGCGATTTTGAAGGAACCGGAGCAGGGCTGGCCATTGTGCAGCGGATTATTCATCGCCACGGAGGAGCAATTACCGGCAAGGGAGAAATAAATCATGGAGCTGAGTTTACGTTCAGACTCCCTGTAAAAGAAAATGAATTGACCAACAATTAAACAGAAAACTATGGAAAAGCTCGTAAGGGTTTTGATTGTTGAAGATATGGCCGCTGATGCCGAACTCAATATGAGAGAAGCACGTAAAGTGCTGGCCAACTGCGAATTTGTGGTGGTTGAAAGAGAAGAAGACTTTTTAAATGCGCTGCGCGATTTTACGCCTCACCTGGTTTTGTCTGATTACACCATGCCCGAGTTTGACGGCCTTTCTGCCCTCAGACTTACCCTTGAGCATAGCCCCGATACTCCTGTGATTATGGTTACCGGCTCCATTAATGAAGACACTGCTGTTGAATGTATGAAAGCCGGCGCAGCCAACTATGTTATCAAGCACAGCATCAAGCGACTGGGGACAGCAATACTGCACGCTCTTGACGAAAGGCAGCGGAAAATTGATCATCGAAAAGCACAACAAGGACTTTTTGAAAGCGAGAAACGTTATCGTTCACTTTTTGAGCTTTCTCCGGTGGGAGTGATCTTGCAGGATGCTGACACAAAAATTATTAATGTCAATGATGCGTACTGTCAGATTTCCGGATTCAGAAAAGAAGAATTGATCGGGAAAAGTGTTTCCATGCTTGCTGGTTCAGAAAATTTAAATACAATAGATGAAAACAGAAATCGAATACTATCAGGTGAAACATTACGACACGAAGTAAGAAACCGAACCAAAACCGGCACCGAGATTGTTATTGAACTTTACGAATCGGCCATTACTCTTGTTGATGGATCACATGGCATTTTAAGTATAGCAGTCGATATTACCGAAAAAAAGAAAAACGAAGAAGCCATTCGCAAACAAGCCGATTTCCAGCAACGACTGATAGATGCCATTCCTATACCTGTGTTTTACAAAGATATCAACGGAGATTACCTGGGTTGCAACTCCGCCTTTTCTGAATTGATGGGCTTATCAAAGGAAGCCATCCTTGGCAAAAAGGTATCGGATATTTACAACCCGCAATTTGCCAGTATTTATTATCAGGCAGATCTTGAACTGATCAGAACGGGAGGCAGTCAAACCTATGAAGCCCCTGTGGCCCCCACCGCAGGCGACATAAAAGAAATGTTGTTCAATAAGGCTACTTTCCCGGCAAACGATGGTTCGGTTGGTGGAATCATAGGCTCAATGACTGATATCTCCGAATTAAAAGGCCTTGAAATTTCACTGAGACAAAAAAATAAAGACCTGGAGTTCCTGTCAGATTACGCCATGAAACTTTCAGGGGTAGATGCAGATACCAACCTGAATGCATTGATTACTGATGAATTGAGAAGTTTTACCACAGCCCCTCTGGCTATGATTTCGGGTTACATTGAAAAAGACAAGTCGTTGGTGCCCATGCATTTTTCTACCGATCTTGCCGATTTTGAAAATATTCTTGATAGTTTAGGTTCACCCCAGCACAATCCTTTTCCAATACAAATCCCTGATGATTATATGCAGGTGCTGCTTAGTGAACCAATTATTGAATCAAATAACTTGTCTGAACTTGCTTTTGGCCAGATTCCTGAAGAATGGTTCGCTACTTTTAATCAAAACACAGGCCTGGTTAAAAGTTTGAGCATTGTACTTAAAATCGGAAATGAGTTGTTTGGAACTATTAACCTCATTTTGCGAGGAAATTCGCAAGTGCCAGATTATGAACTTCTAAAGTCATTTGCTCATATAACATCCATTACACTCCGACGCAGAAAAGCCGAGGAAAGTTTAAGAGAAAGGGAAGAGCGCCTTGGCAAGGTTGTTAACTCAGCACAGGATGCCATGATTATCATAGATAACAATGGTAATGTAGTAATCTGGAATAAGTCGGCAGAAAAAATGTTTGGCCATAGTTTTGAAGATGCTGCCGGCCAGCATCTTCACATGCTTATTGCCCCGGAAAGGTACCATAATGAATATTTTGACGCCTTCAGCAAATTCAAATCAACAGGAGAAGGGAATGCTGTAGGCCGCATTTATGAGATGATGGCGTTGCATAAGAATGGAAATGAATTTCCGGTTGAGCTGGCCCTGTCATCATTCCAGATTGAAAATGAATGGTATGGAATTGGGGCCATCCGCGATATAAGTGAACGGAAAGAAGCTCAGGAGGCTCTTTCCAAAAGCGAAAAAAGATACCGTGAGCTTTTTGATGCCAATCGTGATGGAATGGCCGTTATCAGCCTGGATGAAAATGGCACTTTGCATAAACTGCTCGAAATCAACAAGGCTGGAGTTGAACTGCTTGGCTTTGACAGAGATGAAATACTGAATATTGGCATAGATCAAATGGAAAAGAACTTCTCCCTCGATAAAGCCAAAGAGCGGGTGCAGCTTCTTATGGGAACCAATGAAATAACTTTTGAAACCGAATTGTTGCAAAAATCCGGGAAATCAATACCGGTTGAAATGACTGTTAATCTGATACAGTACGACGATAAACCCGCTTTGCTTAATATAGCCCGGAATATTTCCGAAAGAAAGTTCAAGGAAAAACTTCAGAAACTGCAGTATAATATTACAGGTGCAGCGCTTAATGCCATCAATCTTCAGGAGTTTTACGAATCGGTATGCGAAGAACTTTCACATCTGATAGATACCAGTAACTTTTATATTGCATTTTACAACGAAAAAACCGGAATGATGTTTTCTCCTCTTGAAAACGAGCAGAAAATTTCGGTAACAGAATGGGAAGCCCACAGATCTTTATCAGGCCGGGTAATCAAAAGCGAAAGGGCAATAATTTATAGCAAGCTTGATATTCTGGAGCTTGCAGAAAAGGGAGAGGTTGATATTATCGGAGAACTTTCGGAAATATGGATGGGTGCCCCGCTGTTTAAAGGCAAGAAAGCCATTGGTTTGATCGCAGTGCAGAGTTATGATAATCCTGCTGCATTCGATGATGATTCAAAATATATTCTTGAGCTTGCAGCTCACGAACTCAGCAATTACCTGGAGCGCAAGGAAGCCGAAGACTCCATCCTGAAACTTTCAAAAGCAGTGGAACAAAACCCCGTGGGGATTATGATTACCAGCAACAGCGGAATAATTGAGTACGTCAATCCCAAGTTCACTGATATGACAGGTTATTCTCTTGCAGAAATAGTTGGTAAAACGCCACGTATTTTAAAATCGGGGAAACATAATAATGAATTTTACAACGATTTGTGGGAAACCATAAAATCAGGCAAAAATTGGTATGGCGAAGTAAACAACCGCCGAAAAGATGGAACTTTGTACTGGGAAAGTATGATTATATCTCCTTTGGTTGATGAAAACAATAAAGTCATCAATTTTATTGCAGTAAGGGAAGATATTACTGAAAAGAAACGGATGATAGAAGAACTGAAAGATGCCAAGGAGAAAGCAGAAGAGAGCGACCGCTTAAAAACTGCTTTTCTGCAGAATATTTCTCACGAAATCCGCACACCGCTCAATGGAATACTTGGTTTTTCAGAGTTACTGATTCAGGAATGGACCACGCCCGAAGACCGGTTGGAATACAATGAAGCCATTCAGAAGAGCGGGAAACGCCTCATTGATATTGTAAGTAACATTCTCGACATCTCCATTATTGAAACCGGGCAGGTGCTGCTCACTCCGGTAAGGTTCAACTTCAATTCAATAGTGCTTGAAATATATAATTTTTATCATAGTCAGGCGCTGCATAAAAATCTGATTATGAAGTATGAACTAGGCCTCGAAAACGAACTTGCTTTTGCTACAGCCGATTCTTCACGTGTTTATCAGGTATTGAATAATCTGGTAAACAATGCAGTAAAATTTACCCGTACCGGAGAAATCGAATTTGGCTACAAAGCAGAGCCCGGCAAGGTTTGTTTCTTTGTTAAGGATACGGGCATCGGAATCCCGGAAACTGAGCAAGAAAAGATTTTTTCAAGGTTTTATCAGGTGGAACAATCGTCGGCACGAAATTATGAAGGAGCAGGACTTGGCCTGGCCATCAGTGCCGGTTTGGTAAAGGCTATGGGCGGAAAACTCTGGCTCGAATCCAATCCGGGCGGGGGTACTATTTTCTATTTTACATTGCCTGCTCAGGATTTGAAATTGCCGGAAGTGGCCGAGGATAATACCAAAGGCATTACTAATCAATACGAAAATCTGATTCTAATTGCCGAGGATGATGAAACCAGCTACCGGCTGCTGCTTACAGCCATTAAGAAATTCAATCTGGTAACGCTCAGGGCAAATAATGGACAGGAGGCTGTTGAGTATGTCGAAAACAACAAAAACATCAGCCTGGTTCTTATGGATATAAAAATGCCGGTGATGGACGGGTTGGAAGCCACTTCACTCATAAAAAAAATGAGGCCTGATTTGCCAGTGATTGCGCAAACCGCTTATGCCTTCAACGAGGATGTAGAGAAAGCCCGCGAAGCAGGTTGCGACGATCACATATCCAAACCAATTATTGCCAGCAAACTGGATAATCTGCTTAAAAAGTACCTGAAACTCTAGTTTACATGATTAAGCTTGCTGATCTAAAAAAAGACCCGCCATCTGACGGGTCTTTTTTTAATGCTTCAGTAACAATCTACCTTACAAAAACTTTGGCTGTTCCAGTACCTTTTTGTCCTCTGATGTTAATCAGATAAATGCCGGCTGGCACATTCAGGTTGATGTTGTAAGTGTTGCTGCCTCTGAGTTCATACATGGCAATGGTCTGACCCTGCAGATTCACCACATTCAGGGTGTATGCTTCGGTGTTGTTTGACTCAACCACCAGTTCTCCGCCGCGGGCAAAGATATTGAAATCGCTCAGGATGTTTTTCTTAACATCAATAGAAATCAGGTCGAGTACAAGTACATTGTCGAGGCCGCCGTTAGGATTGCGGGTGTCGGTTTCAATCCACACACCACTGCCCATTACGTAGCTGTTCTGAATACTGCCATCTGTCAGACTTCTTACTTCCACTCTCTGTACTCCTGCTGCATTGATGTTGGGCACAATTCCGCCCCATGCACCATCTACTGCGGCTACTTCTGTGGTATAGAAAGGTGCGTAAGAAGTGATTGCAGCAAAGTCAACCTCAGTGCTTTCAATATGAGCTCCGTATAATGGACGTCCGCTTCCATCCACATTATCGTAAATGAAGACAAAATCCTTGGGAGTATCCTCACTCACGCCTCTAATTGCTGTTCCGTGGGTAGGATCTGCTTCGGTTCCGAACTGAAGAACTGTTACAGATTCGGTGGTGGTAAGACGGTAGGTTTCAACAACACCGCCGTTGCCATCGTTAAGCGAAATGCGCATAAATAACTGGTTGCCAGGTGTAAATCTTGCATTTCCGGAAGGCTCGGTAATAAACCAGCCAGTGAAGTTACCTTCTGCATCGGTGGTAAACTCGCTGTGCTCACCAGGATTGGCCAGTGAAGTGCTGGTAGTACGGCTGAAAGTTCCATCAGCAGCTACAAAAATACAATTACCGGCTCCGTTGTAATCGGGAGCATCACCTTCCACAACAATTTTATTGTAGAATTTGTAGGTTGCCGAAGGCAACAGATTGGTTAGGGTAGCCCGGTAGGCAAAAGGAACTCTTGAGTTATTGGTTCCGTTGATACCTTGAATATACAAAGGTAAAGTTACATCGGTAAGTTCGGGTTGCCCTGGGGCTTCAACAGTACCATTGCAGGTTACTGTTTTATCGGCAGCACCGCCACCGGCATTGATGATTGTCTGATTGCTGTAATCGCCAGCTGCAAGTCCGGCTTTCAAACGAACAGAAACGGTAACTGGTTGACCGGTGATAATACCATCGGCAAACGGCAGGCTTAAAGCAGCTTCGAAAGTGCTTCCATCAAGAGAAACTTCATAATCGGCAGGAGCTGTAACTGAAATATTACCACTTCCTTCGAGGTCTGTTCCGCTCAGCAGGTAGGTTTTTACTTCTGACGGGCCTGCACCTTCAACATAGGTGAAACCGTTCAGGGTTGAAGGGCTGGCTGAAAGAGTTGGAACTCCGCTGGGCATCAGGTCAATAACCAGAATGTCAACATCACCGCCAAAAGGATTGCGTGTATCATATACACCCCAAACTCCGTCTTCGGAAGTGTGCACCGCAACCAGACTTCCGTCGGCATTGCTGCGCTCCTCAATCCTGCGTATGCCATTGGGCAACAGATTGGGGACAATTCCTCCCCAGGAACCATTGTTTCCTTGTACAGCTGAGGTATAGAATGAGGCATAAGTACCTACAGTGGTAAAATCAATACCAGTGGTTTCAACGCTGGTTCCGTAAACGGGACGGCCGGATCCGTCGGTATTGTCAAACAGATAAACCATATTTCCGGCTGCAGCTTCTGATATTCCGCGAATACCAGTTCCCAATCCGGCCTGATTTACATTTCCGAAATCAATTACGGTGGCAGAAGCTGTAGTAGTAAGCCTTGTGGCCACAGTGCTTCCGTCGGCACCGTTGTTTAGCATAATGCGCATGAAAACCTGGTTTTCAGGGGTAAACCTTGCATTTCCGGTAGGCTCTGTAACAAACCATCCGCTGAAGGTTCCTGAAGCATCGGTAGTAAACTCTCCATATTCACCAGCTGTTCCCATTGAAGTGCTGCTGGTGCGTGCAAATGTTCCGTTCTGCAAAGCAAAAATCGGATTACCTGCTCCGTCGGTTGTAGGGTTGTCGGTACCGATTACAACTTTATTGTAATAGCGGTAGGTTGCATTGGGCAACATATTGGTTATGGTAGCCCTGAAAGCAAAAGGAACACGTTTGGCATTGGTGCCGTTGATTCCCTGTATCCACATAGGAACCATTTCAGAAGAGAGGACAGGAATAGGATATGTAACGCTTCCTGAACATGTTACGATTCCATTCGGTGCATTGCCTCCAGCATGAACAATTTGCTGACCGTTATAGTCACCAACTGCAAGTCCGGCTTTTAGTCTTACCGAGATGGTAAGTGGCTGACCCGTGATTTCACCTGATGCAAATGGCAGGTCCAGGCTGGCTGAGAATGCGGTACCATCAAGAGATACTTCGTAATCGGCAGGAGCTGTAACAGTTACATTTCCTGTGCCTTCCAGATTTACTGCACTGATGGTATAGGTTTGAATAGCTGAGGGGCCATTACCAATAATATATGCGAAGCCACTTAATGATGATGGTGTAACAGAGATTACAGGTGCATTGGCAGCAATCAGGTCAATTACCAGCACATCTGTGGTACCTCCCGCAGGATTGGCGGTAACGGTAGCTCCCCAAACACCATCGGCAGATACATCGGTTTTAACAACCTGACCGGTAGTAAGTGAACGCTCCTCAATCAATCTTACTCCATTGGCATTTACATTGGGAACAATACCTCCCCATGAACCATTTACTCCAGCAACGTTGTCGCGGAAGAAAGGAGCGTAAGAAGTAATACTGGCATAATCAACACCTGTGGTTTCGATGCTGCTGCCGAACAAAGGGCGGCCAGTACCAGAAACATTGTCATACAGAAAAACAAAATTTTTGGGAGCAGCAGTTGAAACCGCTCTGATTGCAGT
>JANJXJ010000029.1 GCA_024709105.1 Lentimicrobium sp.
AAAAGCCGATATTTTTTACTGCATCTGTTGTATCTTTAAATATACCTTGAAGAAGATTAATCGGTACATTAAGATACCTTTCCTCAATAGGAGTCTGTATAATAGCCCTATTTGACCTGTCATCCAGTCTGTTATTCATTGTATTGGTTTTGAAGTTTTTACTCGTGTTAAAGAAATTGGCTTGGGTTTGTTCTTTTCAAAGTAAACGGCACAAGAAATTATGGTTCTGCTTTTAAATATTCTTGCAGCGCAAGTTTCGTTATCCTCCTTCCATCAGTAGTAGTTTTAAGTTTACCACTTTTTACCAGACTTTTAATCGTAGTATGGCTCCGGCCCAATATTTCGGCTACCTTCGCAAAGCTGTAATTGATATTAGAACTTTCACGAGTAGCTTTTTTAGTTTCATGCGATTCAATTGCTTTCTCAACAATTTTCTGCAAGTCGCTTACTGACAATGTTGTCATCAAATAATTCTCCATAGAATTAATTCTTTTAGTGAGTGTTTGTCCAGTTAATAGAGTTTATAAATTCACTTGATGTCCTTTTTATAGAGCGCATATTCCAATCATCCGGGTCTTATAAATTAATGAAACTGAAATTTCTTTGTTTCAACCCTTAAAATATAAAATATTTGCACTATGTTTGTAACATCAAATGCAATTAACGGTGCAAATATAGTACTATTTTTGCATTTTTTTAATTTTTTGGTGCATTTTTTTAATTTTTATAATGCTTGGCTGATATGCAACATGTCGGAAGTCGGATAAAAGACCTGGTTCGAGGTTCAAATTACTCAGTTAAAGAGATTTCTGAGAAATTGGAAATCTCAACACCAAATGTCTATCGTCTATTTGAAAGGGAGTCTGTAGAAACAAAATATCTAATAAAGCTTTCTGAACTATTCAATATTTCCATTGCTTATTTTTTTCCTAACAGTAATGTTTTAAGTTCAAATTCTGAACTTGATGAGCTCAAAAAACAGATATCCGAACTTGCGGAAAAATTGGATTTCTTGAAAAGGGAAAATCAAATGCTAACAGAACTTCGATTAAATTGCGAGGAGAAGCTATCTCAAAAAATTGATCAATATAAATTCTTGGATAAATTTTTTGAGGTGGTCAAACAGGGTAATTATGGCAAGTCAAACCAAAATACCCAAAAAGGTATTTTAGAATTTGGCCTGCAATTAGTTAGAAATGGAGAGGTAGGTGCTTATCGCTTCGTCACTAAAGTTAGCAAAGACCCAGAACTCTTAAGACTCTTTAACCATGTGTTTAATGGTGAAGAGCCTCCAATGTCTGTATAATTTCTACAAAATTTCTACAACAGATTTGAAAAAAGTAACTAAATACCCGTAAACATTGAATAATTTACGTAATAGTTCAAGTCCAGGTGGGCCCACACACAGTCATAAGGGTTTCAGAACATTATTGTTTTGAAACCTTTTTTGTTTTGAATAGAAAAGAAATCAGCTACTCCTATTCACGGTGTATTTTAGTTCCTCGAAAAATAATAAATCCCTAATTTTGTCGAATTAAATGCATCTTATGGAAAAAATCGTTCAAAAACCCGATTTAAAAAATATAAAAAACATCATTTTCGATTTTGGAAATGTGTTGCTCAATATTAATCCTGCGCTTACTGCTGAAGCCTTTAAAAAATTGGGAATTAAGGATGAGTCCGACTTTTTTGGCGGAAGGTCGAGTATCGAGCTAATGGTAAAATATGAGCGCGGGCAAGCCACTTCAGAGGAATTTATACAGGCCATTTCAGCTTCGGTATCTGATAAAGTAACTTCAGAACAGATTATTGATGCCTGGAATGCTTTGCTGCTCGATTTTCCATCCATACGCGTTGAGCTTCTGCAGCAACTCAGGTCAGATTACCGGCTTTTTCTGCTCTCAAATACCAATCAGATACATTTTGAAAAGTATACCCAACAATTTCAAGCCATTTATGGGTATCCTCTGGAATCTCTTTTTGAAAAGATGTGGTTTTCGCACCAAATCGGGTTATCAAAACCAGATACTGCAGTTTTTGAATTTGTGCTGAAGGACAAAAACCTGAATCCGGCCGAAACACTGTTTATTGACGATACACTTATGCATGTGGAAGCAGCCCGTAAATCAGGTATTTATGGCTGGCACCTTACACAGGGCAGCGACGTATGCGAAATTCTGAAATAAAGGTTTTTAAAACCTGCCGCTAAAATTAATTTTTCTGCCTCTTCAGTTTGATTTTACAGAAAATAATTGCCTCAAAACTTGCGATAAATCACGTGCCTCAGCATTAAATGTGCTCCCGATGCAGTAATTTTAATATTTTACTCCAACCCATTTAGTGTTAAATGTATACTTGAATTCACCAGGCAACCTTCTGATTTGGTTGCCTGTCAACACACATACATCATACTTCATATGTAGTTTTAACTATGTGTAAATCAAAATCTTAATTAGACTTGTTATGAATAAAAACTTTAGTTCGATTTTCTCGATTTTCCTTTCGCGTGAATAAATTAGTGTATACTTTTGCCGAAAATTTAAAGTAATGAAATCCACCTGTATAGCTTTCGCAAAAACGCATTATGGCAAGTTTGAACAGGCTGGGAGTTGAGAAACAAACCAAAAATCTTTTTCAGATGAAACCTACACATATTGAACACATTGGCATTGCCGTTAAAAACCTCGAAGAAAGTATTTCGTACTACGAAAACGTACTTGGGTTAACGTGCTACGCAATTGAGGAAGTTAAGGATCAAAAGGTTAAGACTGCCTTTTTTATGGTAGGACAAACCAAGATAGAATTATTGGAATCAACCGATCCCGAAGGCCCCATCGGTAAGTTTATTGATAAGAAAGGCGAAGGTATCCATCATCTGGCATTTGCAGTTGAAAATCTTCCAGAAATGCTGAGCCAGGCTGAGTCAAAAGGAGTTCAACTTATTGACAAACAGCCTCGTCGTGGAGCCGAAGGGCTTGATATCGCATTTTTGCATCCCAAATCAACTTTTGGAGTGCTCACCGAATTCTGCACTCATCCCGAAAAATAACTCACACACAAAATAATCACTCATCCGGCAGATTGAATGACGACCACTTGTTCAGTATGCCGGTTTAAACCATTTCACAATGTCTTTTGAAAATAAAATTAAAGAACTTCTCGACAAGAGGGAACAGGCAAAACTCGGAGGCGGACAGAAGAGAATTGATGCCCAGCATGCCAAAGGCAAACTTACCGCCCGCGAGCGCATCGAACTGTTGCTCGATGAGGGTAGTTTTGAAGAATTCGACATGTTTGTCACCCACCGCTGCACCAACTTTGGAATTGAAAAGCAGGAATTTCTATCCGACGGTGTTGTAACTGGTCACGGAACCATTGACGGTCGCGTTGTTTACGTTTTCTCCCAGGACTTTACCGTTTTCGGAGGATCACTCAGCGAAACCTTTGCCAATAAAATCTGCAAGGTTATGGATCAGGCCATGAAGGTAGGTGCTCCGGTTATCGGCATCAATGATTCAGGTGGAGCCCGTATTCAGGAAGGGGTGAACAGCCTTGCAGGTTATGCCGAAATTTTTGAACGCAATATTCTCGCTTCCGGCGTAATTCCTCAGATTTCAGCCATCTTTGGCCCATGCGCAGGTGGAGCGGTTTATTCACCAGCCCTCACCGATTTTATCGTGATGAGCAAAGGAACCTCAAACATGTTTGTTACCGGCCCAAAAGTGGTGAAAACCGTTACCGGTGAAGTGGTTACCGAAGAAGAACTTGGTGGCGCCATGGTTCACGGCTCTAAATCGGGTATTTCGCATTTTGTTGCGGAAGATGAAAAAGAAGGAATTGCGCTCATCCGCAAACTGCTCAGCTTCCTGCCTCAAAATAACCTTGAAGAACCACCTCTGGCTGCTTGTCCCGATCCCATCGACAGGCTGGAAGATTCACTCAATTATATCATTCCCGATAATCCAAACAAACCTTACGATGTTAAGGATGTGATTCATTCTATAGTTGATTGCAACGAATTTCTTGAAATTCAGCGTCATTATGCACCCAACATCGTTACCGGATACGCACGTTTTAATGGAATGTCGGTAGGTATTGTAGCCAATCAGCCCAATTATCTGGCTGGGGTGCTCGACATCAATGCCTCTCGCAAGGCTGCCCGCTTTGTTAGATTTTGTGATGCATTCAATATTCCCATTCTTACGTTGGTTGATGTACCGGGATTTTTACCAGGCACAGCTCAGGAGTACGGTGGAATTATCATTCACGGAGCCAAGTTGCTATATGCCTACGGCGAAGCTACTGTTCCCAAGGTAACTGTTGTGCTTAGAAAAGCCTATGGCGGAGCATATTGTGTAATGAGTTCAAAACATCTGCGTGGCGACATCAACTATGCATGGCCGGGAGCTGAAATCGCTGTTATGGGACCCAAAGGAGCCATCGAAGTACTTCAGAACAAAAAACTTGCTGAACTCACCGATCCAAAAGAACGCGAAGAATTTATCATCAAAAATGAAGAGGAGTACAAGGATAAATTTGCCAATCCTTATAATGCAGCCAAATATGGTTACATTGACGATGTAATTGAACCCCGCAACACCCGTTTCCGTGTTATCAGGGCTTTCCAGGCTCTGGCAACCAAAAAGGATGTAAATCCTCCCAAAAAACATTCAAACCTTCCATTATAACCAGCCATGGCAGAAATACGAAAAACACTCAGCTTTTTCAGCACATTTATGGTGCTGATTGTGGTGCTGGCTGCCGGAAAAAGTTATGCCCAGAGTTCTGCTGATCTCAGGATCAATGAAGTACTGGTTATAAACGACTCCAACTATGTTGACACTTACGGTCAGCGCAGCGGATGGATTGAAATTTTTAATTCGGCATACAACACCGTGGATATTGGCGGGATGTACCTCACCAACGATCCGGCCAACCCAACCAAATACTGGATTCCCAAGGGAGATCCTATCACCAAAATCGCTCCGCGCAACTATATTTT
>JANJXJ010000117.1 GCA_024709105.1 Lentimicrobium sp.
TCCGGAGATTTAATGTAATATTCCACTTTTATCGAAGAAAAGGATGTAGGATGCTCTGTTCTGCGTACTCCGCTAATTTTCATATCGAACCCCGTAATTGTTTTCTGCATTCTTCTCAAAATGGTGAGAACCGCCCCCGAAACACAAGCGCCAAAACTGATGAGAAATAGTTGTAATGGCATGTACCCCATTTCATCACCGTAAGGAGGAATATAATCGGTATCTATCGGCTCGAAATTGCCGGCCTGCGCCCTGATGTGCAGCTTTTGGTTTATCAGACTCAAATTGGCTGCCAGCGCAGCTTGTGATGTTTCTGAAGTGCTCATATTCAGTTTGTTTATGTGTTAGAATTGTGTTGCAAATTTATTTTAAGAGGCAGGCTCACAAAATTAAAAACAGGTGAATTGCAATAAACACATGGTCAACATGCCTGATTAATATGTGAACCGTTTTACTGGAGGATTTTAAAAATTCTTTAATGCCCGGTATCTTTTTCCCCAGAACTTAAAATGAGTGAGAGATGTAAATACTACCATACGTTCCACCCACCTGAAGCGCATCAGAAAATGGACTATGCGGTACCAAAAAACCAGCAACAAAATAATAACAACCCATTTTATCAGAAAGGCGATTACCGGAAAGGTAATTATGTAGGTTTCTATTACTGGTAAAAGTCCGGTAGTCCATAGAAATAATACATTCCAGAATATTACAAAAACAAATACTGAACCATGACAGGTTTCAATGGCCTTTTGCGGGCAATAGCTCATACAATGCATACAGCTTTCGCAGCTAAGAGACCAATACGGGCGTCCGTCAACCCATTTGATGGCATGTACAGGGCATTGATCCACGCACTTACCGCATAGGTTGCAATTGTGCGAAGCCACAAAGGTTTTTGAAAGGAAAAACCTTCCAAACAAATAATAACCAGCAGCTATCGGCAACAAAAACAAATCATAAAATTCAAGAAGGCACCTGAAAACTTTTTTCCCGGAGAAAATGCGATCGGAAAACCTGCTGATTCTCTCCTTATTTTTCTGATGAAGATACAATACCGTAGGATCATTTAGTCCCGGGTGCAATGATACCCAGTTCGAAGGAAGATCTACAGCCTTGAGAGCCTGTATTTTATATCCTTTTATAAGAAATAGCAAAGCTGACAGATAAAAAGCAATCCCTGTAATTCCGGGAGTAACCCACTTGCCAATCTTCATACCGGCCCGGGTGTTCATAAGTACCACCCTGTTTTTGCCCCGTGGAAAGCCGGCAATAAACTTCAGCATCACAGGCGGATAATTAAAACCGTGTATGGGAGAAATGAATATAAGCTGAGTATCATCGGGTGCCGGTGATGCCTTTAAATCAGGGGTTTGCAAAATATTGTTCAGCGAGCAGTCAATATTTCTTTGTTTCGCTTCGGAGCACAGCCAGTCGGCCACTTTTTTGGAATTGCCCGTGCCCGTGAAATAATAAATACGGGTCTTCTTGATTTCATTCATAACCTTTGACAATTTTGGTAATTTTTTATCGTCCGGAAACAACATCTTCATCCAATGGTAAAATCATTTCAAACTGCTTGCCGCTAAAAGACAATCCTGCAGACTCACAGAACGCAGTTAAAGCAGCACAATGCACCTCCGAATTAATAAGTTTAAGGTGGCTGTGGTTGTTCACCGAAACCAGTTTGGCGAGAATGGCTGAACCAATTTTCACCCTTCTGTATTCTGGATGTACGGCCAGCTGAGTAATATCTCCACTTTCGGGTTCAATGATGCCATAAGCCACAGTCCTGCCCCCGTCCATTGCTGCAAAAACCCTGAAATCTTCAGGTTTCCGCAGGATAGCATCAAAACTGTTTTGCCACGATGGAGCATAATCCCAGAAGTCATAAACATCTCCAAGCTCATTAAACTTTATTTCTGAAATATTCAGACCCGCCGGAATTTTTGCCACTGGAGGCTGAACATTTTGTCTGTCAGTCACAAAGTAATTAAATTCCCGGGTAACTTTAAAACCCAGGTTCATATAGACTTTAACTGCTGGCTGATTGTGCTGCAGCACTTCAAGCAAATATTGCCTGATTCCGGCTTTTTTGAGCACCGGCAGGGATTCTTTGAAAACCTCTGTAGCCAGGCCTTTCCCTCTGTATTCTTTCAGGGTTCCGGTGCCGGTATCATATGCGGTTAAATTTCCGTTGTAAAACCCTATCCCATTGCAGGTAAAACTTACGAGCCGGCCATCAGCTATTGCACCGAAAGATAACTCAGGATTAAAACCCCTGCGCAAAAGCATCTTGTCGTGTTCTGCACGGTTTAATGTAATTTCATAATCAGAAAAAGCGGCCGAAAAAGCTTCGAAAAGTTCGTCAGATGACAATTCTGACAAGGAAATAATTTTTGCCATATTAAAGTATTATAAATCATTTAATTACGGAATCGAAATTCAGTAAGCAAAAGTACTGCAGCAGAATACGGAAAGGAAATTAAACCTGCTGAACGGCAATAATTGCTGAATGAACCGGAGAACATCATCCTGCTTGCTCATCTTTGCACTTCCTTTGTGCAAGATTTGACAAGGTTCTGCTTTTTAATCGTGCGGTTTTGGCCAGGGTATTCCGGTATCAGCCCTTCGAATTGAATAATAAAGTTCATCAGTAACTATTCCGTTTTTGATCAGGTTTTGTTTAAAAACAGCTTCAAGTTTGAAACCGGCCTTTTCCAGCACTCTTTGCGATGCTTTGTTCGATCCGAAAGGCCGGGCAAAAATCCGGTCGATGGCGAATGTGCTGAACCCATATTCCACCATCTGTCTGATGGCTTTTGTCATAATCCCCTTTCCCCACCAGGTTTCGGCAAGCCAGTACCCCATTTCGGCATTCAGCCGGTGAATGTCGTCCTGAGGAAAAACGCCAATAGATCCCGAAGCCTTTCCATTTATTTCAATGGCAAATATCCTGCGGGGTTGATGCGAATTGGCAAATCCGATAAACCATTCGCCACTTTCGCGGGTGTAAGGATAAGGAAACTGATCGGTAAGATTGGCTGCTATACGGGGATTATTGGCTTGCAATATCAGATTTTCAAGATCGCTTACAGCCCAATCGCGAAGCTTAAATTCTACAATTTCTGAACCGGACATACCTTATGTTTTAAAGAACGAATGTACGGAATTTGAGCGGCTCAACATTACATACATACAAAACATTTCTCTGTTTGTTTTTTAACTACTTTTATTCATAACAAATACAAACCAAAATGGAAAATCAGATTACACTCACCACTCCTGCCCTTCTTTTCTCAGCGATTTCGCTGATTTTACTGGCTTATACCAATCGTTTTCTTGGATATGCCAGTCTTATCAGAGGGCTGCACGAAAAATTCAAAATCAACCCCAACGAATTGCTGAAAGGACAAATTTCGAACCTCAGAAAGCGTTTGTATCTGACAAAAAACATGCAGATACTTGGTGTGAGCAGCTTGTTTTTATGCGTAGGCACCATGTTTCTCATTTTTGTGGGTGAATTTTATATCGCTGTAAGGGTTTTTGGGCTGGCATTGTTGCTGATGATTGCTTCGCTCGGGGTTTCGATTTATGAGATTCAGATCTCTGTCAAAGCACTTGATTTACACCTGAGTGACATGGAAGAGAGCCAGGAAACACAATGATGGCAAGAAAATTGAAATTTTTTCTAACTGCAACACACTGAAAATGTGGCACTGAAGAAAAAAAATTAAAAAAAATTATTCAGGCTCTTGCGAAATTAAATATTTGGCGTAATTTTGCAGTCCCAATTACGGGAAATTCCTCCTTAGCTCAGTTGGTCAGAGCATCTGACTGTTAATCAGAGGGTCGCTGGTTCAAGTCCAGCAGGGGGAGCGAAAACAACAGGCCTTTGTTATCAGAGGCCTGTTTTATTTAGTATCCTATGTATTTTATTTATATCCTGGAATCTTTGGCGGATGGCTCATACTATGTGGGTTATACCCAAAATGTTGAACAACGAGTTTTTGAGCACAACAACTCCCTGCACCCTACTTTTTCTTCAAAACTCAGACCATGGAAACTTAAAGCTGCATTTGAGCTGAATGGTTCTGCTGGTGAGGCAATGAGAGCAGAAAAGTTTATCAAAAAACAAAAATCAAGGGCTTTCATTGATAAAATTTGCAATATGCAGATTGTGAAATTGCCTGTGGCTCAGTTGGTCAGAGTCCCGGATCGCGAGGCTCCCGCGGATTAATCAGAGGGTCGTCCTGGTAGTGAAACGTTCCGGGATCCAGCAGGGGGAGCCTCAAAATGAGCCACTTACATTAATTTGTGAGTGGCTTTTTTCATTACAACAAACAAATTGGCGAACATATTTAAAAGTCAAAGTTTAATCTGGTGGGTTGTAAACCTTTGTTTATGAACCTATTGAAAATTAACCATTTTAAAGTATATATACCACTACACTGTGCAACTATAAACTTTTGCGCTAATATTTAGAGTCTGCTGAAAAACTCCGTTAGGAGTTTCCCTTTAATAACCCCCGGTGCGGCTTGCCCAACCGGGGGTCAATGGATCGGCAATCAAAACAACCCTGTAGGGGTTGCCCTTTATCATGGGGGAACCCAATCCGGGGTTCTGTTTATCAGGTCATATTACACAA
>JANJXJ010000126.1 GCA_024709105.1 Lentimicrobium sp.
GTATTGGCTGCTACATAAAAATGACCGGCATGGTGCATCATACACACTGGAAATACCCCTGTGACTTTTTCGAAGGTTGCTTCATCCACAAATTCGCCCAGGGAGTTGGTTTTCAGCAGCCAGCCTGTATTAAGGTTCGACTGAAACTTGCTGCCATAGAACAGTAGATTTCCATCGGGCAGAGCCAGTGCATCCACAAAACCATCGTCGTCTTTGGAGCCGAATTTCTTCGCCCAGGTTACCTGCGATGTGGCCGACAATCTGATACAAAATGCATCTTTGCCGCCCAGTCCGCTGCCAAAAGTTCCGTCGCTGCTGTTGGTTTGCCCCACAATCAGGTGTCCGCCTGCCGGGGCAGCGGCCAGCCTGACGGCTTCATCGGCTCCACTCCCTCCAAAATGCAGCGAGCCACCGGCCTGGCCATCCAGGCCAATACTTTTCAGCCAGATGTCGAGGTCCCCGAAGTTGGTTTGAAAATCGCCGTTTACCGAATGGGAATTGATCAGCATCATAAAGTAGGAATTGTCAACTTCGATTACATCTTTCAAATTGTCATCTGAGCTGCCGCCAAAAACCCGTACAAATTCTTTTTCGCCCTGAGCATTTACTTTTATAACCCAGGTGTCGGAGCTTCCGGCATTGGATGGTAAATCGACATCGGCGGAATACGAGATGCCGCCGGCAAGGAAACCGCCGTTACTGCTTTTAATAATGCGGGTCAGGTAATCGTTGCCTGAACCTCCGTAATTGAATGACCAGTCAACTGCCTGCTGACTAAAAGTAAATGCCGGGAGCAAAGCCATTAGCCAAATAATGATGCTTCGGCAGTGAGTTGTGGTTTTCATAATATCAGAATTTGGGATTAAACATGTGGGCGTTTGATTTCTTTCTTGAAAAATTCATTTTGAGGAGCAGGATTGGCCTGATAATAGCTGTTTTGAGAAATTCAGATCTTGAAATTCAGGATACCCAGAAGGAATCCATAGCAAATATAGTAAAATATGATAGAAATCGTATAATTTCTTTAGGGGATAATGGCCTTGAGCTTAGATTTTTAAATGTCAGAAGCGTTTTTTTGAAGGCTAGTTGTATTATTCCGTCTGATAATTGATCCGTTAATCATTTTTTTTGTGATGATATCGCGGACCTTCGTTATAACAGGAACATTCAACATACTTTTCCGGAAAATGTGATAGTTATGAATTTCAGGATAGATTGGTAAATGTATCATTCAAAAATAAAGGTATTTATAAGCAAAACCCTGAATATGGTTTTCACTTCAGCAATGAATGAAATTGTTTATAAAATAATTTAACAACAGTTTTATTCCTGCGAAAAAGTTAATAGGTTTGAAGGTTGAAACTGCTGCTGAGGCGACACCCCCTCATCTGCATATAATCTCAAAACTAAAGCAATGGGAGCTTTTCAAACTATTGATTATGTAATATTTGCCGCCTATGCTGTACTGATCTTATCGGTTGGTCTGTGGGTTTCGCGCACAAAAAAAGGAGAAAAGAAAAATGCCGAAGATTATTTTCTGGCAAAAAAGAGTCTGCCTTTCTGGGCCATCGGAGCATCGCTGATTGCGGCAAACATCTCGGCAGAGCAGTTTATCGGTATGTCGGGATCGGGTTTTGCCATCGGGCTGGCCATTGCCAGTTACGAATGGATGGGAGCCCTTACCCTTATTGTGGTGGCCAAGTATTTTTTGCCCGTTTTTATCAGGCAGGGACTTTTTACCATTCCCGAATTTATTGAAAAGCGGTTTAATACCAGCCTAAAAACCATTCTGGCTGTTTTCTGGGTTGCATTGTTCATCTTTGTTAACCTTACATCGGTTCTCTTTTTAGGAGCCAAAGCCCTGGATACCATAGCCGGCAGCGGAGACGGAAGCCTGATTTTTCCGTTTATTCTCGGACTGGCATTTTTCTCGGCAGCTTATTCCATATGGGGCGGCCTTTCGGCTGTGGCCTGGACAGATGTAATTCAGGTGGTTTTGCTGGTCGTGGGAGGCCTGATAACTACCTTCATAGCGCTTGATCATGTAACACCTCAGGGCGGAATTGCAGATGGCGTTAATCACATCTACCATACTGCAGGCGACAAACTGCATATGATTCTGAGCCGCGACCATCCTCAATTCATGAATTTACCGGGAATTGGCGTAATTATAGGCGGAATGTGGGTGGCAAATCTGTACTATTTCGGGTTTAATCAGTACATCATACAGCGGGCACTGGCTGCAAAATCGCTGCGCGAAGCTCAGAAAGGACTTGCTTTCGCAGCATTTCTTAAACTTCTTCTTCCTTTGCTGGTGGTTATTCCAGGAATTATTGCCTGGGTGATGTACATGCAACCCGAAGGTACAGTTGTGGTGGAAGGTGTAAAACAGGCTTTTGCCCGTCCCGGTGGGGGTGTTAATTACGATGTGGCGTATCCCTGGCTGATTAAGAATTTTATTCCTGCAGGTATCAAAGGACTGGTAGTGGCAGCTTTGGCAGCAGCCATTGTTTCATCGCTGGCTTCCATGCTCAACTCAACCGCTACCATCTTTACCATGGATATTTACAAACCATACCTCTCAAAAAAACAGGACGGATCTGATCTGGTTCCGGTAGGCCGTATTTCTATCATTGCAGCGCTGGCAATAGCTGTGCTTGTTGCTCCCGCGCTGAACACCATGCCCCAGATGTTTCAATACATTCAGGAATATACCGGGATTGTCAGCCCGGGAATTCTTGCTGTTTTTATGATGGGTTTGTTCTGGAAACGTGCCACTTCCAAAGCTGCCATTATCGGAGTAATCAGTTCCATTCCGGTAGCCCTTGTGCTTAAACTGGAGCAGGTAAATCTTCCTTTCCTCGATCAGATGATGTACACCTGCCTCATTACCATTGCGGTAATTGTAATGATCAGCCTGAGTACTGCCAAAGCTGATGAAGATCCTAAGGCAATACCCATGCCCCGCGATATGTTTAAAACCGACGCAAAGTTCAACATCGCAGCTTATGTGGTGATGTCGGTACTTGCACTGCTTTATGTTGTATTTTGGTAAACAGTTTTGATTTTGAAACGAACTTGTTTGCTTACAAAACATAAATACCGGTGAAATTAGCGGACATGAACTTTTATCTTACCTTTAAAAAACAAATTATTTACAGATGAAAAAGAAAGATCAGGTAATTGCTGCCTTTGAGCACAAATACGGAAAAGAATACAGGGTGTTTTTTGCTCCCGGCCGCATCAATATTATTGGTGAACATACCGATTACAACAATGGTTTTGTGCTGCCGGCGGCCATTGACAAGTGTATTTATCTTGCCATTCAGCCCATTGCCGGAAATACCACCTATATACATTCGGTAGATTTTGATGAGGAGGTTTCATTTACTTTGGATGTTGATCATAAAACTCTGCCACACTGGGCTTTGTATCCTTTTGGAGTGATTAAGGAATTACAGAAGCTGGGCAAAAATTCCGGGGCATTCAGGGCGGCATTTGGTGGCGATATCCCCGAAGGAGCCGGACTGTCATCATCAGCAGCCCTCGAAAGTGTATTTGCTACTGCCCTGAATTCACTTTTTGACTTCGGCCTCGACAAAATGACCCTCGCAAAAACCGGGCAAATGGCAGAACACAACTATGCAGGGGTAATGTGCGGAATTATGGATCAGTTTGCCTCCATTCATGGCAAAAAGGGGCACGTTATGAAACTCGACTGCCGGTCACTTGAATTTGAGTATTTCCCTCTTGAGCTGGGTGAATACGAGTTGCTGCTAATAGATACACGTGTGAAGCACAGCCTGGCTTCATCAGAATACAACAGCCGCCGGAAAGATTGTGAGGAAGGAGTAATGATCATGCGTAGGGACAATTCGCAACGCAAAAGTCTGCGCGACATCAGGTCGAAAGATGTGATCACTTTCCTGGGTTCCATAGGAGAGCAGGTGTATATGCGTTGCCAGTTCGTTACCGAAGAAATTGAAAGGGTAGGTTACACCTGTGAGTCGCTGCTCGAAGGTGACCTTGAGCAGGTGGGCAGGTATATGTTTGAGACCCACGAAGGGCTCAGCAAACTTTATCATGTCAGCTGTCCCGAACTTGACCTGCTGGCAGATGTTGCAGCAGAAATTCCCGGTGTACTTGGCGCCCGTATGATGGGTGGCGGTTTTGGCGGATGTACCATCAATCTGGTAAAATCAACCGAAGTTCCTGTACTGATTGAAACCACCCGTAAGAAATACCTGGATGCGTTTGGTAAGGAGCCGGAGTATTATAAAGTGAATACAGGCGACGGAGCCGGAGAAATAATTTAGTCTGCCTCACCGGCACTGCTCCTCTCTGAAGGCAAATAATTTACGCCGTTATGGCCGGATGTTGTAATTTTGCAGCCTGAACCGGAACAAACCCCCGCGACTGCAATCATAAAAACTATGCCTCAAACAGAAGATATACTCAGGGCTGCAAAACTGATCAGAGAAGGAAAGCTGGTGGCTTTTCCTACCGAAACAGTGTATGGACTGGGCGCCAATGCATTGGACGCAGAGGCAGTAGCACGCATTTTTGAACTAAAGGAAAGGCCCTCTTTCGATCCGCTTATTGTCCATATTGCAAATCCCGGTGACCTGAATGTGCTGGGCAAACATCCCGATCCGCGCTGTTTTCTGCTGGCTGAAAAATTCTGGCCGGGTCCCCTCACCATGGTGGTTCCAAAAAGTGATATTGTTCCCGATATAGTAACATCGGGCCTCGAAACAGTGGGCATACGTATGCCTGCCAACGAAACAGCCCTTGAACTAATACGCGCAGCAGCTTGTCCGATTGCCGCGCCCAGTGCCAATAAGTTCGGGTTGCTTAGCCCTACCACCGCTCAGCATGTAAAAAAACAATTGCCCGGCGTTGACTGTATACTTGACGGAGGACCCACCGGTATTGGCATCGAATCAACTGTTATTTCGCTCAATCACAAGGGTTTTGAAATCCTCAGGCATGGCTTCATTACCCGGGAAGATATTGAAAAGTATATACCTTTTTATGCCATGCCGGCTGCCGAAAAAACCAATATTGTCTCTCCGGGCATGTTGAAATCGCATTACAGCCCCGGAAAACCCATCTACATTCAGGGAGATTATGTGCCCGAAGATCTGCAGCGCGAAAAAGCCGCATTGTTGTCTTTCAGCGGAAATGATTCTCAGGGATTTGCTATGGTTTACCGGCTTACTTCATCGGGTGACCTTCGCGAATATGCCGTGAAACTGTTTTCGGCGCTACACCAGCTTGAAGATGAGGATATTGAAGCCATTGTTGCTGAGCCGGTGCCTATGCACGGAATCGGTATTGCCATTATGGACAAATTGAAAAAAGCAGCACATCGTTACCGAAACGATGATTAATAATAGCTGAACTTTGTGAAATGGCTAAAAGAGGACTGATTGATGTTTACAAAACCCGCGACCTTTATTCAGGACTCGGGCAGTTTTCCTACCATCTGGCCAGACAACTCCTGCTCGAAAACAACGGAATAGATTACGACTTTTTGCTTCCCGGGCCAGAAGCAGAGAAAATGTTTCAACTTTCAGGTAATCATAAGTTTGCATATGCTACCGTTCAGAAAAGATTTTTCCCGGGATTTAATCCTGATTATACATTCTGGCACAGCACACAGCAGTTTCCCTCATTTTTTCCGAACAAGCGAACACCCCTGATTCTTACTATTCATGACCTGAACTTTCTGAGCAGCAAATCTTTGGCAAAAGCTGAAAAATACCGCAAAAGACTTCAGAAAAATATTGACAGTGCTGAAGTTATTACAACCATATCGCATTTCACAAAATCAGAGATTGAAAAACATCTGAATCTGAAAGGGAAAGAGATAAGAGTCGTTTACAATGGAATTCCCGATCACCGGCTTAGCCCCGGAGTTCGCCCGGTGTGGGCCGGAAGTACACCTTTTTTCCTTTCGGTTGGGGTGTTTAAATCCACCAAGAATTTTCACAGCCTGCTTCCGCTGATGAAGTATTTTCCTGATTACCGGCTGATTATAGCTGGAAACAACAACACTGCTTACGGTAAAGAGATTCAGGAAGGCATCGCACAGCTCGGGTTGCAGGGCAAAGTTATACTTCCGGGAACCATAAGCGAAGATGAGAAACAATGGCTTTATGCGCATTGCAGCGCATTTTTATTTCCATCGCTTGCCGAAGGATTTGGAATGCCCGTAGCCGAAGCCATGAAAGCCGGTTGCCCTGTTTTTTCATCGGCATTGACCAGTCTGCCCGAAATAGGTGGCGATACCGTGTATTATTTCGATGCTTTTGAAGAACAGGAAATGAAAAATGTAATTACAAACGGCCTGAACGATTTTAATAACAATCTGATTATTAGAAAAGAAGCAATGGCAAAAAAAGCCGCCAAATTCAATTGGGAAGTGTGTGCCAGAGCCTATTCTGCAATTTACAGGGAAATGAGCGGCCGTTGATCAGGAATGAAAAACTATCAATACTGATTAATCCTGAATATCTACTTATGATAATTCTCTTATTCTTCCAGAGGTAAAACCCGTGGCCTTCTTTCATGTTAGAATACTCTTTTGAATACATGTATTTGAAACCGGGCACTTATTTGGTAATTGTAAAAATGGATATTATATGGTTAAGGATCAATATTATATGATTCTCTGATTCTTTAAATTTCAAGTAAATAGTCTTGATTTCAGTTTAGCCAGGGCAGGTTATTAACAAATACATTTTCAGTTCACCCCTTTTTTAAGCGCGTTCACCTGCATTAAAGTCACCTTCGTCAATAATTGCTTTTGGGGGCAGTTATGCCGTTCTACTTTTGCGTCATCAAAAAAAACGAACAACCTTAAAGATTAAAACAATGAAAACAAAAGTTATTTTTTTTCTGGCCATGATTTTTGCCATGAGCCTGAATGTATTTGCACAGAATGTTACACCAAAGTTTGGAATTGAGCTGAATGGCGGAGCCTCTTTTGCTACCAGCAAACTTGCCGGAGCTGAACTGAAGACCGGAATCGGATTTGAAGGTACTTTTCACTACAATTTTATTCCTGAACTCGGGATTTATGCCGGATGGGGATGGAACAAAAATAAATCTGATCTTTCTTTCGCAGGAAGCGATTGCGATTTTGAGGAAACCGGATATGTATTTGGTTTACAATACAACAGGCCTTTCGGCGAAAGTGCTGTTAACTGGTATGTGAGAGCAGGCGGTCTTTACAATCACATTGAAGTTGAAAACAAAGAAGGTGACATTATTGCCGATACCGGTCATGGCATGGGTTGGCAACTGGCAGGTGGTTTGCAGGTTGGCCTGGGTAAAAACTGGAGCCTCACTCCTGGTGTGAAATTCAACTCACTTAGCCGCGATGTTGATTTTGAAGGCATTAATCATGAAATGAACCTTAATTATTTGTCGGTCAGGGTCGGAATCCTGAAAAAATTCTAAATCTTAACAATCAAT
>JANJXJ010000238.1 GCA_024709105.1 Lentimicrobium sp.
ATTCTGTCCTTTGAAAAAATTATTCTATCAACACTTCCAAATATTGCATCTGGATGGTTCTCGAGTTTAACAAACTGAAATTCACTGAAAATATCGCTGGCCAGTACTTCTTTTTGAGGAATGCTACTAGTAACCTGAACCACATTGGGGGAATTGTCCTTCTGTTCATCATTCTTCGTTTTAGAATTTGAGCAACTCAACTCAAATAAACAAATCAATACAATTAGCAATTGAAAACCACGCTTCATTATTTGACAATTTTAAATTAATAAAAGTTAAACAGGTGATAATATTTCTAATATCACCTGTTTGGAAAACAATTAATTCGGGTTCGACGGGCATTCTCTGGTTTTAGTACCCCAAGGTGAGCACTTATTACCATCTCCGCCATAGAAGCAGATTTCATATGTAGTAACACCATCAAAGCAAGTATATTTCTTCCATCTTAACTCGCCTGGTGTTTCTTCTGACTTAGAAGATTTAATGCTGACAAGGTTTACTAAAATTATCGCTAATAAGGCGACAATAAAAAACAGTTTATTTTTCATATTTATGGATTATTAGTCAGGATTATTAAAAAAGTTGCTTATCAAAGGACATGAATGATCCCCTACGGAGGCACATCCACCACCACCAGGCAAGTAAAATGTGTACTTCCATTTTGGAGGTATGGATGTGCAGAAACTATTTTAAAGGATGCGGGAAAATGGCCTTTTACCCCCCCCAGTATATATTACTCATATTCAGCATGTTATGCTGAAATGCTATAATGGTGGTATGGATATTGGCTTTTATCATTGTATTGATAACAATTTTTGACAAAACTAAAAGAAGAGAATCAGAAAACCAAATTTTTTAGAAGAAAAAATAAATAAATATTTACTTGCTGTAATACAGTAAGTTAGTATATGTTACCAAACTTATTTACAACCTCCGTCCCTCTCCCCCACCATTCAATACCCATCTCAACACATGCTATTTCACAATAAACCGGGTGGTGGCGGTTTTTCCTGTTTCCAGGAAGAGCTTTAACACATAAACTCCCGGCTTTATGTTGCTTACATTGGCATAAGTCTGCCGGCCAAACTCCTGAATTATTTCTCCCCTTGCCGAAATAATCTGCCCGCTGAGTATATTATCATCTGTTTCGGTGCGAAAGTTTATTAAAGTATTTGCAGGATTGGGAAACAGGGTAATCTTAACCAAAGGAGCTTTATCCTTAAACTTTGAAGACATAATCAATGCCGAATCGCCAAGGGTTTGCCAGAAAACATTGATGGTATCGTTATTGCTGTTTACATAGCCGTAATATTCACTAAATACATCCTCATTTGGCAAAAAGGAATAGGTGTCCTGCAAAGGCAGCAAACACAAAAAGCCGCCAGTATCCCACCAACCATAGGGCATAACACTGGTAAACAAGCTTGCTTCGAGGCAAGGATTAGTAAACAGGGAGCTGTCCCAGGAAATGGTTACAGGCCAGTGATTGGTAAAAATATCAATATTGTTAACCGGAAACAGCAGGCCACATTCCCGTTTTTGAACTATCTGTGTTTTTGTATGCCACGTACCCACCTGACCGTCATACCTACGGCTCCATTCATCAGAGATTCTTACATCCAGATTTCTATTTAAGGGAACATCAATAATATTGACTTCACCAAACTGAGGGTCAATGCCGTCGGTTCCGTTAACATCGTAGCCCAGTGTTAATGTATCCTGGTGGCCGGCCGAATCCTGAAAATACATTTTAAAGCTAAATTCCTGAGCATTAACCACCTGCAAACAAAGAATCATTGCAGGAATCAGAATAAGAGATGTTGTTGTTTTCATAGGTTGCTGTTTTTTATTTCAACGGTTGGATTGAATGCTGTATAATTCTTCAATTATGCATCAGAATATGCAATACAAATGTATTTAAATTTCTGGTGATTATCAATCAAATTTACACCCATCCAGCCTTCTCCTACAATCTCCCCTGCCATGTATTTCTCTTTTCCAGTTCAGCTTCAATCATTACTACTACCTGATCGGCTCTCAGGCTTCCCCAGGGTTGACTCATTAAAAAGCGGGGCGGGACTTCTCCTGTAAAACGTTCTATTACAAAATCAGGATTT
>JANJXJ010000088.1 GCA_024709105.1 Lentimicrobium sp.
GTGGGTTTAACCTGTATGGGAAAATCGCTGAAAGCACTTTTAAAAGAGCTGCGGTAATTTAATCCTGCAGTGAATAAAATTCTTCGGGTTACAGGGGCCTGAATACCTGCTGACAAACTATAGGAAAAAAGCAAAGGCTGCATTTTTAATTTGCTGATCTGGTTTACCTCAGGGCCATCGGTCAATATATAAAGACCTGAACTGCCTGCGTGAATACCGGCAATAATGCCTGCCTGTCCGTAAACCAACCAACTGCCCACGGGCACGCGGTAACTGAGGAGTACCGGAATATCAACATAATTGTGCCGAACCCGGCTGTCGTAACGGTACTGTTTCAAATCAACAGGAATATAAGTGGAATCTATGATATACACCGTTTGCGGCGGATCAGTAATGTAGTAGGTATCAAGTGTGTCGCGCCTGAAATAGCCGCCTTCTTCAAGCTCATAATTGTACCTGAAGTTTGAAACCAATGCTGTAAACCCGATTCCTGAAGTTATTGCAAATCTGGCATATGACGCTTCCGCGCTGATACCAGCTGTCCAGGAAAGCGGTCCTCGCTGATGAACCTCTGTATAATCGCTGATTTTGGAGGCATGTAATTTGTTGCCACTAAAACCAAAGCTGCTGCTGTAAAAAGAAAGCATCGGCCCGGCCCTGAACTTCCACACCCGGGTAAGCGATTTTTCAAGTGATTCTATGTTTCTGAATATCTGCTCTTTACCTACTTTTTCCTCGGGTGATTTTCTAAGGATGTAAACAGTATCAAAAACCGTAGTGGTTTCTTTTACCAGCAAAGTATCTGTTACAGTTTTTACCTTGGTAACATAAACGGTGTCTGTTCTTACAATGGTATCCGGCTCCGGAACTGACGGTACAGCAAGAGGAATTTCGCGGGCAACGGCAACTTCGGGGGTAGTATGCCTGAAAAGCACAATCTGATTGCCATTTGCCCGGAAGTCAAACAGCTTTTTGTCGAGCAACATCGAAAGAATTTCGTGCAAAGGTTTCTGCACCACATCAATACTCACTTTCTGTTCGGCTTTGATGTGATCGGGATTGTAGGAAAAGGTAATACCGGTATTGCGCGTAATCCGGTCAAGCACCTGCCCCAGCGGTTCATTCTGTGCTTTGAGGGTAAGTGGTTCATTCAGCCGGCCCGACTGTGCCGAAATCAATAAAGGCAACATGCAAAGGCATGTCAGAGAAAATGAAAGGAAAATTTGTTTTACAGAGCCGGCGTTCATCATGAAATCATCATGCGCGGCATTGAAAGGAAATTACTGGGGCAGAACTTTCACTTCTTCCTGGCCAACCTCAAATTTCAGGTTGAAAATCAGCGACAGGGTTTCGAGTACCTCTTCCAGAGATTCGTTTTCAAAGCGCGCGGTAAGTCTTTGGTTCAGTACCTCCTGTTCGGGGGCAACGAACTTTGTTTTATACCTGTTTTCCAGCGTTTTGAGAACATCTGCCAAACGTGACTCCCTGAAGATGAGGATGCCGGTTTTCCAGCTGAGGAAATTCGGATTGTCATTTACACCTTTCAGGATATAGCCGCTTTCTTTGCTGAAGGTGGCCATTTCTCCGGCGGTAAGCAGATGATTGCCTTCTATGGTTTCATCGGCAGCCTCTCCGGTACGGTAAACCAGCACCTTGCCAGTATTCACGGTAACCTTTACGTGGTCGGCATCCGGATTGGCTTCAACATTAAAGGAGGTTCCAACCACCTTTACATCTAAGCCGCCGGCATGAATAATAAAAGGTTTTTCAGCATTATGGCTGACTTCAAAAAACGCTTCGCCAAAAATAGTGATTTCTCTTGTTTCTGAAGTAAACCTTTCGGGATAATTTACCTGTGCCCCCGAATTTAGGACAACATTAGTGCCATCGGGCAGTTCAAGCGTTTCAATTCCCTGGTTTGCAGCAACAAACTGTTTCATTTCAGCCACGGGTTTATTCAGCTGAAACAACGCCAGGGCAATAAGCAACATTGCAGCAATACCGCTAACGGCTGCAGCACTCATCATTACAATCCTGCGTTTATTGCTTTTTTCCCTGCCTCTGCCCGGTTTTTGAGAAGCATCGTGAATACGGGCGTTTAGCTTTTCCCAGGCTTTATCGGTATCGAAATGGTGTTTTCTGGGGCGGGTAAGCAACAACAAAGCTTTGTATGACTCAAATAACTTTTTGTTTTCGGGGTTTTGTGCTATCCACTCATCTGCAATGCGCTGCTCAGCAGGAGAGGCTTCTCCCTGCAAAACCTTGATAACAAGGCTTTTGTATTTGTTCTTTTTAAAGAGCATGAGCATTAAGATGTTTTCTTGTTGCAATAGGACAATCGAAAACGATTTTACCCCTATTCAAAAATTAACTTTTTTTTAATTTTTCTTAAGATGTCAGAAAAATTGCCAGCAAATACCAGATTACGGGCAGATAATCGCGCAGTTTGGTACGCATAAAATCGAGCGCTTTCGACATTTGAATTTCAACAGTTTTTAAGCTGATGTTCAGCTTTCCGGCAATTTCGTTGTATTTAAGTCCTTCAAAACGGTTCATTTCGAAAATAAGCCGGCGGCGTTCGGGCAGTTCTTTTACCAATTCCTGAAACTGAGCTTCCAGATCGCTGTGCACCAAGGTGTCATGCGCCGAAGTTGCCGTATTTTCATCAACCCTGAAGCCTACATAATCCTGATATTGCCTGGCTATCTTCTGATACTTGATGTAATTGAGGGCATGATTGGTTACTGCTTTGTAAAGATAAGCCGGCAATGATGTGTTGATGCTGATGGTATCGCGCCTGTCCCACATTTTAAAAAACATATCCTGCACCACCTCTTCGGCCTGATCGGGATCAATAATGTAGCGGCGGGCATGTATGCAGAGGGGTTCGTAAAACTCCCTGAAAACAGATTCAAAAACCCGCTCGTCGCCCTGTTTGAGCGCCATTAAAGTGAGTTTTTCGGATTCTGTTGCCATGAATTTGGAGGTTTTCTGCAAAACAAAAGTATGAAAAAAAAATAGTTTAACGCAAAATCCGGTTTTTCTTTGCTGATGCTGATATCAGAAAACGCATGATTTGCATTAAGATTTTCCTTTTACAAGTATACGGGCTTCCATCATATCCATAATGGCATACTTTACTCCTTCGCGGCCCAGTCCCGAATCTTTTACTCCTCCGTAGGGCATATGATCAACCCTGAATGTGGGGACATCGTTGATGATTACCCCTCCAACTTCCAATGCAGCAAAGGCATAATCCATTTCGTAAATGCTGTTTGTAAATACTCCGGCCTGTAATCCAAAACGGGTGTTGTTGATTCTTTCAGCAGCTTCCTTAAATTCATGAAACGGCTCAAGGGTTACTACCGGTCCAAAAACCTCATTGCTGCAGACCTGCATTTCATCTTTTGTATCGGTGAGGATGGTGGGCGCATAAAAAGTACCATTCCTTTTTCCCCCGCCTATCAGCCGGGCTCCGCCGGAAATGGCTTCGTTCACCCAGTTTTCAACCCTTATGGCATTGGCTTCGTCAATCATACTGCTGAATTCGGTTTCGGTCAGCGCCGGGTCGCCGGTTTTCAGCACGGCAGCCATGGCTGCAAACCGGTTGCTGAATTCCTCAAAAATCTGATGATGTACAAATATGCGCTGTGTGTGAATGCACACCTGCCCTGAATAGGAAAATGCACCAGTGATACATTTTGACAAAGCCAGATCAATATCGGCAGTATCACTCACAATCACACCAGCATTGCCTCCCAGTTCGAGCACAACCTTCTTCTTTCCGGCATCGGCCTTCATTTTCCATCCAACTTCGGGCGAACCCGTGAACGACAAAACTGCTATCCTTGGGTCGGTAACCAGCAGATTGCCTGTATGCCTGTCCATGGGAAGTACAGAAACTGCTCCGGCAGGCAAGCCGGTTTCGCTGATGATTTCAGCCAGCAGCAATGTGCTTAGCGGAGTTGAGGATGCCGGTTTGAGAATTATCGGACATCCGGCAGCTATGGCAGGTGCAATCTTGTGAACGGCCAGGTTCAGGGGAAAATTAAACGGGGCAATTCCTGCAACAATGCCGGCCGGGAAATAGCGAACTATACCTTCGCGGTTTTCGCCGGCAGCAGTCCAGTCGAGCGACAGATATTCGCCGGGAAGCCTTTTGGATTCTTCGGCTGCAACCGTAAAGGTTTGTATGGAACGATCAACCTCTCCCAATGCGTAACGCAGGGGTTTGCCTGATTCAAGCATAATGGTTTCAGCAAATTCCTGCCTGCGTGCGAGCAGTTGTGTGCGTATATGCATCAGGGCTTCATACCGCTTGTACGAAGGCAAAGACCGCATGGGTTGCAATGCCTGCTGAGCAGCAACAATTGCAGGTTCGAGCTCTGCCGGGCCTGCAAGAAAGGTTTCGGCTACAGTTTCTCCATTGTAAGGATTGCTTACCAAAAGTTTGTTTTGGGTGGAAATAAAATTTCCGGCCAGGAAAATCTTCATAATATTTGATTTTTTCTTCTCTAAAACGGGAAAAATTAAGGCAAACGGAGCAGCCCCAGTGTTTCGGGTGTGGGATAACGAATCAGCGCTGAAAAGTCGGTCTTCCAGAAATCCAGATCGAGAAGTTTGCCATGGGTATCAACAGTAAGGGTAATGATCACTTCGGTGCCGTCGGCGTCGGTGTATTCGGCCTGTATCAGATCGCCCTGATATAAACCGGGATCACTTCCGGCAAAATTGATGCTGCCCATCACTCCACCTTCATAATCATTCACCATTCCGGCAACCGGAAACTCTTTTTCGCTCATGCCGCATTTCGCCAGTAGAAAGCAAACCAGCAGCCGCTCTTCTTCCCTTATTTCCCTGAATTCAAGTTTGTCCATATTAAGTTCAATCAGCGTTAATTATCATAAAAGTTCAAAAGTAAAAAGATAATGGATAAAAGTTAACATTCCACTGAAAGATTCCGGTTCCCCGGCGTTAAGGACAACAAAAGCATAAGGTATTTATAAGGTATGTGCAGCAGCCTGACTGAACCTCATACTGATATTTCCATATTTCGTCTTGCCCATAACACCATGGCGTCAAGCACTCCCTTTAAAGCTTCGCCCTGTTCGCTGAGCCTGTATTCAACATACGGAGGCACAACAGGCAAGGCATTGCGCAGGATCAATCCATCAGATTCAAGCTGGCGGAGTTGCTGTATAAGCATCTTCTCGCTGATGCCGGGAATAAGCTTTTTCAACTCGCTGTATCGTTTATTCCCTGTCAGAAGATTGTATATTATGATTGGTTTCCATCGGCCGCCAATCAGTCCCAGGGTATAAGTAACCGGACAAACATTAAGAACTGTTTTCTTGTTTAACTGATTGGTTGATGACTCTTTAACTTTTGACATGTTTACATACTTTTAGGTAAGTACTTGTAAAAAAGTAAGTGCAAATATACCTTTGTTTCGTCAAATAAAACCAAAAACCATGAAAATTATAGTAACCGGATCTCTGGGGAACATCAGCAGACCCCTTGCAGAGAAATTATTGGCTGAGAACCACGATGTTACCATCATTAGCAGCAAAGCTGAGCGAAAAAATGAAATAGAATCCATGGGAGCAAAAGCTGCCATTGGTTCAGTATCTGATGTTGCATTTCTTACTGAAACATTCAGGGGTGCTGATGCTGTGTATGCCATGGTTCCTCCGTTTTTCGGAGCCACTGACTGGAAAAAACATATTGCAGATACAGGCAGCAATCTGGCAGAAGCCGTTGGCAAATCGGGAGTTAAATATGTTGTGAATCTGAGCAGCATAGGGGCACATATGCCCGATGGCTGCGGACCGGTAAGCGGATTGTATTATACCGAAAAAGCATTTAATGAACTTGACGGGGTGAATGTTCTGCACCTCAGGCCCGGCTTTTTCTACACGAATTTTCTGGGCAACATAGGCATGATAAAACATATGGGGATTTTGGGCAGTAATTATTCAGCCGATACCAGAATGTTACTCGTTGCGCCGGCTGACATTGCCGATGTTGCTGCTGCTGAACTGGCTAAACTCAGTTTTACCGGAAAAAGTATCCGTTATGTGGTGAGTGATGAAAAAACAACTGCAGAAGTAGCCACAATTCTTGGAACTGCTGTAGGCAAACCCGGATTGCCCTGGGTGGAATTCAAAGATGAAGACAATCTTGCCGGGATGCTTCAGGCAGGATTACCCGAAGAAATTGCCAAAAATTACGTTGAAATGGGATCCGCCCTCAGGTCTGGTAAAATGGCCGAAGAAATAAATAAGGCAGGATATCCTGAATTCTGCAAAACCAAAATCGAAGAATTTGCGAATGTTTTTGCTGCGGTTTACAATTCATAATCTCAACCGTATCTCCCTGAACTGAGTGCAAATAAATTGCCCCTGCCTTTAAATCTGTTCAAATTATAGTAACCGGAAATGTTACCTTGATTTGAATGACAGATTCATGAACAGGGGCAATTTTAATACCCTGTGATCAGGCAGCAAAAGAATTACAAATTCTATTTTATCAATACTCCCGAAGAAGACTTTA
>JANJXJ010000206.1 GCA_024709105.1 Lentimicrobium sp.
AGTTATTGTTGGGGTGGTTGCGCTGCCACTGGCCATTGCTTTTGGAATTGCTTCGGGGGTAAGCCCCGAACGCGGATTGATCACCGCTATTATTGCCGGATTTTTAATTTCAGCTTTTGGCGGAAGCCGGGTTCAGATAGGAGGGCCTACCGGAGCTTTTATCGTAATTGTTTATGGCATTGTTGAAAAATTTGGTGTTGAAGGACTTATGATTGCTACTATTCTGGCTGGTTTTATGCTGGTTGGAATGGGGTTGCTTAAATTGGGTACCATCATCAAGTTTATGCCTTATCCCATTGTGGTTGGGTTTACATCAGGAATTGCTCTGGTTATTTTTTCATCGCAGATCAAGGATTTTTTCGGGCTTCAGGTAAATGAAGCTGTTCCTGCAGATTTTATTTCGAAATGGGGATTCTATTTTCAGCATTTCAGCGATATAAACATATATGCGCTGGGAATTGGTGTTTTTACCGTGCTGGTTTCTTTCCTTTGGCCAAAGGTAAATAAGCAAATTCCCGGAACTCTTATCGCCCTGGTTGTTTCAACACTTGCCGTAAGCTTTTTTTCATTGCCGGTTGAAACTATTGGCTCCCGGTTTGGTGAAATAAAAGCCTCCATTCCCGCTCCTTCCATCCCCGGCATTGACTGGGAGACCTTCAGAATGCTGCTCGCTCCTGCATTTACCATTGCCATGCTTGGTGCCATTGAATCGCTGTTATCGGCAATGGTTGCCGATGGTGCTACCGGTGGCCGCCACCGTTCAAATACCGAGCTTGTCGGACAGGGAATTGCAAATATCATTACTCCAATTTTTGGAGGAATTCCTGCCACCGGAGCCATTGCGCGAACCATGACTAATATAAGAAACGGAGGAAAAACACCCGTTGCAGGTATTATTCATGCCATTGTATTGCTGCTTATTATGTTGTTCTTCGGTAAACTTGCCAAACTCATTCCCATGAGTTGCCTGGCTGGTATTTTGGTTGTAGTTTCGTACAATATGAGCGAATGGCGCTCTTTTAAAGGCCTGATGCGCAACAGCCGCAGCGAAGTGGCGGTTTTGTTCACTACATTTTTACTAACTGTAATTCTTGACCTTACCATCGCCATTCAGTTTGGATTGTTGCTGGCAGTGCTGCTGTTCCTCAAACGGGTAATTGATACGTCGGGGGTGGAAGTGCTCAATATGGCAGTTGAAGATGAAAATACTGCAGATTCCGAAGGCGGACTTAAACTGATTATTCCTGATAAAGTTGAGGTTTTTGAAGTTAACGGACCTTTTTTCTTTGGTGTAGCCAATAAGTTTGAAGAAGCCGAAAAGCAGGTGACCCGTAAGCCTAAAATCAGGATTATCAGATTATACCGGGTTCCTTTTATTGATGCCACCGGAATCAGCAATCTCAGGAACTTTATTTCAAAAACGCAGTCAAACGGTATCAAAGTTATTATTTCCGGCCCTTCAAAGCCTGTATATGAGGCCCTTGAAAAAAACGGAATTACTGAGATGGTGGGTGATGAAAATATTTGTGCCGACATTCAGGCAGCCATTTCACGATCTGAGAAACTTATTGCACAAATGAACCGTACTGTAAAAATCTGATTTCAGGCGCTATTCAGTTGTTACAGTTGTTTGCTCATTTATTTTGCCCAGAAAAACTCTTTTGGCTGCATTGCCCAGCATATTGGTCATTGCCACATCAAAAGCTCCGCCTATAATGCCCCCTGCCAAAGGAATGGCTTTGCCCAGATTAATGGCTCCTTTGCTCCCGGTTTTACTCAGAAGCTGAATTCCCACTTTCTGATTGATTATTGCAATGGTTTGTTCGGGTATTCGGGCAATGAGAGAGGCGGTAAGTCTGGTTCCTGCCTGTATTCCGGCTTCCTGCAAAATATCTTTGGCCACATTACCGGCCAGGCAAACATAAACCAATGATTTTACCCTGTCGTCGCGCAAATCGTGCCCGCCCATGTGTGCAATGGCCGCAATCATTCTTATTTGTATGTAAAGCACACTGGCAAGATTTGCCGGAACAGCCAGCGGAAGTGTAATCAAACCGCCCAGTCCTGTAATAAAACCACTGGAACCGGCCTTGGCATTCTGCCACCGAATCAGGGCATTGGCTCTTTGATGAAGTGTGCCCGGCTGCTTCAGGTAATTTTCGGCAAGTATAACAGCCGAATCGGTACCCGGCAAGCCTGTAAGCGCTTTTTCGTAAGCCCAGTCAAGTATTTGCATTGCCTGACTTTGTTTGGGTTGGTTGGCCAATTTGTTATGATTTAGATTTGCAACAGGTTGTTTATCAAATATCGTACCGTATAAAAATGTAATAGAAAAGCAGTGAATTGCAGGATTATTGGTTTCTTCAGTGACATGTCAATTATTTCCTATCTGAGAATCTTTTCCATCCGGTAATTTTCAAGTACAGTATTTTTTATCCTTTTTTGCTGCTTTTCCCGGATCACAAATCCGTTTTTGCTGAAAAAGGGCAAAGCTGTTATACTTATTTCGGCTGTAATAGTTGTTATTCCGAGTTCCCTTGATTTATTTTCAATTTGCACCATTAGCTTTGTTGCGATGCCTTTGCGTTGATGCTCTCTATTTGTAAAAAGCAAATCAACATAGCCATCCGGGCCTAAAGAGGCAAATCCAGCAATTTTATTTCCTGATACAGCTTTGATAAAATAGTGCTCGTTTATTTTTTGCTGCCACAAATCCGGATCACTGCCATGTGCAATCCATGCTTCAATCTGTATGGCTGAATAGTCTCCAGCGTTGGTGAGTTTTATAGTTTCGGCGAAGATTCTCAATATTTCACCGGCATCTTCAGCTGTTGCTTCAGAAATTATTATTTCTTATTCTGCCAGATTCAGGAAATAAAATCCGTTTTCTTTTATTGCAAATCCGTTTTTTTCAAGAACCCTGGCCGAAGCCTGGTTTTGAGGAACAGGGTCTGCAATTATGTATTTGTATTTGCCGGTGGTTTTGATAAGCTCAATCAACAGCCTGATGATTTCAGAGCCATAGCCTTTGCCCAGATTTTCTTTGTCAGCTATTAGATAATCAATGCCCACAGTGCCAGCAGGTTCAGCTGACCATTCGCCCTCCGGTGCTTTGTCGGTTTCGTAATACTGCAGAAAGCCGATTGGCTTGCCGGTTTCCGCAATGAAATACTTCACCCATTCTGCATCTATGTTTTCTGTTATCTCCTCCAGCCATTCTTCCGGATTGCCGAAATATTGATGAACATGTGGATGCTGCAGCCATTCCTGCATCAGTTCAATATCTTCAGGCCTTAATTTGCGTACTTTCATATCCTTTGCTGAAATTGGCGTTTTAGTAACAAATACCTCCATCATGGGGTATTTCGGATTTTGATTATTCCTATGCTGCCATTGTGCATATGTTGTATCATGGCAAAGCTTCTGAAACGTTGAATGAGATTGAATCCTCAGGCTGTTTTTATGACCTTGCTGTTTTTCTCCACCTTTAGCGTCAACAGCAGAAAAATAGTGCCCAAAATAAAGAAAACGGCGATGGCCAGTACCGAAAATCTCATGCTTCCGGTAATGGCTTCAATAATACCAAAGCTGAAAGTCCCTGCTACAGTGGCCAATTTTTCCATTACATCATAAAAACTGAAATAGCTGGTGTGGTCGGTGGTAGATTCGGGAAGCATTTTGCTGTATGTTGACCTCGACAGTGCCTGTGTTCCACCCATTACAATTCCTATAAACAATGCTGCCAGGGTAAAATGAATGGTATTCGTAATATTGTAAGCTCCTATGCAGATAAAAATCCACATAATCACCGAAACAAGTAAAGCCTGCAAGTTGCCGTATCTGGCAGAAAGCCTCGAAAACATCCATGCTCCTAGCATGCCAACCAACTGAATGACCAGTACAATAGGTATTAAAACATCTTCTTTCAGGCCGATTTCTTTTTCCCCGTAAGTTGCTGCCATAAACATGGTGGTCAGCAGTCCCATCATCACAAAAAAGAACCCAATCAGATAAAAACTGAGCCGTTTTGAGGTTTTTACCTGCTTAAAGACTTTGTCGAGCTCCCGGTAGCCTTCAAAAAAGATGTTGGTTTCTTTGTCTTTTCTGCGTTTGCGGAAAGTGTACCGCGGCAATCTTCTGAAAGTGATCTGCGAAAAGCCTATCCACCAGATAAATACTGTGAGAAAAGAAATGCGTGCGGGCAAAAACGGGTCAGTTATTCCAAACAAGCCCGGTTTCATGATCATAAGCAGATTAAAAAGCAGCAGCACCACACCTCCCAGGTATCCGAGAGAATAGCCGCGCGCACTGATTCTGTCCTGATCTTCGGGATTGCAGATTACCGGAAGAAACGAATTGTAAAATACAATACTTCCTCCGTAGCCAAGAGTGCCCAAACCAAATGCAATAACTCCCAGTTCTATGTTGCTGCTGTCGAAAAAGAACAGCATTCCGCACGATAGTGCACCTATCCAGGTGAATACCTGCATGAATGTTTTCCGTCGTCCGGTGTAATCGGCCAGCGATGAAAGCATGGGCGAAAACATGGCCACCAGCAGATAAGCAGCGGCGATGGTCCACGAATAAAGTACGGTGTTGATTACCTCAAGCCCGAAAAAGCTTACGGTAAAATTATCCGGCCCCGACCGTGTAACCTGATTGTAATAAATTGGGAAAATTGCCGAAGCAATGGTAAGCTGGTACACTGAGTTTGCCCAGTCGTACATTACCCATCCGTTAATTATCTTTTTGTCGCCTTTGCGGATAGCCTGGTCTCTGAATATTTTTTTCAAGGGGTCTGGAATTTCAGGAATCTGCTAAAGTAAGGAAATTTTCCAACAAAAAAACATACCTGCCGGCAGTGTTAACCCGACAGGTATTGTGTTGAAATATAGTTAATTAATTAGCTTTTTGACTGATTATGATTCCAATGGAAGCTCAGATTTAGCGCACTTCGCTGCCATTTTTCACAGCCTGTACCGGAGACACAAAACAAAGTTTGCCATCGTGGTCTTCGGCCATAAGAATCATGCCCTGTGAGTCAATGCCTTTCAGGTTGCGGGGAGCCAGATTCACCAATACTGTTACCTGAGTGCCGATGATGTTTTCAGGTTCATAATATTCGGCTATGCCCGAAACTACTGTGCGCTGATCAATGCCGGTGTCGATGGTGAGCTTGAGCAGCTTCTTGGTTTTGGCTACTTTTTCGGCAGCTATAATGGTGCCTATTCTCAGGTCAATTTTTCCGAAGTCGTCAAATTCAACCACTGCTTTGGCAGGAGCAGCAGTTGCATTGGCTGCTTCATTGGCTTTTTTGGTATCCAAAAGTTTCTGAACCTGTGCCTCTATGGCTGAATCTTCAATTTTTTCGAACAACAAACCGGGTTGATTAAGTAAATGGCCTTCAGGTATCAGGTTTGCGCTTCCGGCTGCGGACCATTTTTGTGGTTGCAGATTAAGCATCTGGTTGAGTCTTTCGGCTGAAAAAGGCAGAAAAGGCTCGGCAAGAATGGCCAGGTTGGCACAAATCTGCAGCGAGATGTTCAGATTGGTTTGAACTCGTTCTGGATTGGTTTTGAATACTTTCCAGGGCTCGGTGTCGGTAAGGTACTTGTTGCCGAGTCGCGCCAGATTCATCAGTTCGTTCAGGGCTTCACGGAAGCGGTAAAGCTCAATACTCCGGGCAATTTTTTCAGGAAAACCCGCCAGTTCTGCCAGCACCTGTTCGTCGTGGGCATCTGTTACTCCCAGCGCAGGGACTTTTCCCTCGAAGTACTTTTGAGTAAGGACAAGGGTTCTGTTGACAAAATTGCCAAAAATCGCCAGCAGTTCGCTGTTGTTGCGAGCCTGAAAATCGCGCCAGGTGAAATCGTTGTCTTTGGTTTCGGGGGCGTTGGCAGTAAGCACGTAGCGAAGTACATCCTGTTTTCCGGCAAAATCTTCGAGGTACTCATGCAACCATACCGCCCAGTTGCGCGAGGTTGAAATTTTGTCACCTTCCAGATTCAGGAATTCATTGGCTGGTACATTTTCAGGTAGAATGTAAGAACCTTCGGCTTTGAGCATTCCCGGAAAAACTATGCAATGGAAAACGATATTGTCTTTTCCTATAAAGTGAACCAGCTTTGAGTCTTCTGATTTCCAGTATGTTTCCCAGTTTTTGCCAGTTTCCTCAGCCCATTCGCGGGTTGCTGAAATGTAACCGATGGGGGCATCAAACCATACGTACAATACTTTGTTTTCGGCACCTTCAACAGGAACTTTTACACCCCAGTCGAGGTCGCGGGTAACTGCCCGGGGCTGCAGGCCGTGGTCGAGCCACGATTTGCACTGTCCGTAAACATTGGTTTTCCAGTCTTCTTTATGACTTTCCAAAATCCATTCGCGAAGCCAGGGTTCGTATTTATCAAGAGGCAAAAACCAGTGTTTGGTGTCGCGCAGCACGGGAATGCTCCCACTGAGCGCCGATTTGGGATTAATCAGGTCGGTGGCGTTGAGCGAAGTGCCGCAATTTTCGCACTGATCGCCATAGGCTTTTTCGAAACCACAATGCGGGCAGGTGCCTGTAATGTAGCGGTCGGCCAAAAAGGTCTGATGCTCTTCGTCAAAATACTGCTGAGAGAACTTTTCGATAAACTCACCTTTGTTATAAAGGGTTTTAAAAAATTCTGAAGCCGTTTCATGATGTATTTGATTGGAAGTGCGGCTGTAAACATCGAAAGAAATGCCAAAATCCTGAAACGATTTTTTAATGATTCCGTGGTATTTGTCAACCACCTGCTGCGGAGTAATTCCTTCCTTGCGGGCTTTTATGGTGATGGGTACCCCGTGTTCGTCGGAACCGCCGATAAAAACCACATCCTCACCTTTGGAGCGGAGATAGCGGACGTAAATGTCGGCAGGCACATAAACACCGGCAAGATGACCGATGTGTATGGGGCCATTGGCATATGGAAGAGCAGAAGTTACAGTATAGCGTTTAAACGATTTGGCGGCAGTGTCTGACATTGGACTGGGTTTTTGAAAAAATGAAATAAGTTGCAAAGGTAAATTGTAATTTCTAATTAGTAATTTCTAATTTCTAATTTCTTTGAAATTGCAGGGAGAGTTAGTCTGGAAAAGTTTATAACTGGTTTATGCAAGAAGGCCTGGCAAGTTGGAAGACGGGCCTTTTTCCCTGATCAGCGGGACGAGCTGGATAGTGGGATTTTCCGGAAAGACATTTTTTTAATACCTGGATCAGGAATACTTCAAAAAAGAAGACCTAACAAGTTGGAAGGAAACTTGTTAGGTCACTTAGCTGCATTTTCAGTTAAAAAATGCGGTTAATCAATTAAATCAGGGTTTAAATCAGGAATTAATAATTTTCCTGTTTCATTTCGAAATTACGCACGACGAGGGCCCGCTGGTTCACATTGGCTATACCGCCTTTCACATCGGCGATTCACCCGCGGCGGTGCTGGAGCGGGCCGACCATGCGCTGGCGCAGGCATTGGGTAGCGACCGCGCATGGTGGGAATGCAG
>JANJXJ010000067.1 GCA_024709105.1 Lentimicrobium sp.
TTGTCGTTGGTAACGGGTGTTCCAAGGCTTACGGTAGCGAAGCATGATCCTGCATCGGCGGCTACGGTGATGTTTTCAGGACATTCGATGGTCGGATTTTCGCTGTCTGATACAGTTACAGTCTGCTCGCAGGTGGCGGTGTTGCCGTAGTTGTCGGTCACTGTCCAGATTACGGTAGTAGTTCCTATGCCGAAAGTAGCTGGTGCATTGCTGGTTACGCTGGCTATGCCGCAGTTGTCATTGGTAACAGGTGTTCCAAGGCTTACTGTTGCGAAGCATGATCCTGCATCGGCGGCTACGGTGATGTTTTCAGGACACTCGATGGTCGGATTTTCACTGTCGGTTACGGTTATCAAAACATCTGCAACATCACAATTAGCAGGATTGATAGCATCACAAATACTATATGTAACAGTATATGAACCCATCAGAACAGTAGAGGGTAATGTAAGAACGCCTGTTTCAGAAAGATTGAGTCCTGCAATTCCACCATTATTAACAATTGACAATACTACATCTGCAGCATCAACCGGAAGATTGTTCAATTTATCGTTTACCAGCACATTACCAGCAACTCCTCCCTCATTACATTCAAGAGGATTAGAAGTAAAATCATCATTAACAGCTTCAATAACTGCATTATCAACAATTACACTTACTTCTGCCTGATCGCAATTGGCTGGGTTCAGAACTTCGCAGATCTGATATACTAAGGTGTAAGTGCCGGCGGGTGTTCCTGCGGCTACTACTACGGAACTTCCACTCAGGCTGATGCCTGCGTTGGTGGTGCTTACCTGAGTAAGAATTACTTCTGAAGCATTTACTGCAGCGCCGTTCAAAAGGTCGTTGGTCAGCACATTGCTTACTGCGGTGCCACCTGTGTATCCATTGGCTGAACCATTGTCGGCTACTGCATCAATCGAAGCTGCTGATACGGTTACGCTTACTTCTGCCTGATCGCAGTTGGTTGGGTTCAGCACTTCACAAATCTGATATACTAAGGTGTAAGTGCCGGCGGGTGTTCCTGAAGGAATTGTAATAATTCCTGTGGAGGAAATACTTGCTCCGGTAATTCCACCATTGCTAACAAGAGTTGTGTTAACGTCAGTAGAAACGAGAGTCTGACAATTCAGATAATCGTTTGTTAAAACACTGGCAGTATTTCCACCGGTTTGTCCATTGATGGCACTGGATGAGAAATCATCGTTTACTGCATCTGGACCGGCCACAACAATTACTGATTGAGTGCAGGTTGCAAAATTACCGGAAGCATCGGTTGCCGTCCAGGTGATTAAAGTTGTACCAACCGGGAAAGCTTCATTAAGCAACAAGCCGTCATTCCTCTGTCCGGTTACTGCTGGAGTTCCACAGTTATCTGAAGCAGTCGCAGGTACTATGGTTATGTTTGCTGAGCAACTTCCGGTAGCTGTAGTCACATTAATATTTTCAGGACAAACTATGGTCGGATCGGTTTCATCTTCCAAAACTCCAACAAGATAAGAGTTAGTGAAACTGCATCCATTGGCATCAGTTATCACAACAGCATAGCTTCCTGAAACCAGGTTTGAAATTGCAGCACCTGATGCTGAATACGAAGCCGGGCCTGTCCAGGCTACATTATAAGGCTGGGTTCCACCCTGAATTGTCAGAGAAATTGAACCATTATTTCCTCCAGCACATGTTACTGCAACAATATTTTCAGTGGCAGAAATTACTTCTGCTGTGTTTACGGTCACATCGTCTGAAGCAGAGCAACCATTTGAACCTGTTACTGTAAGGGTGAAAGTAACTGAACCAGCAGCCGATGGGGTATAAACAGGATTGGCAATAGCCGGGTTGCTCAAACCTGCGGAAGGGCTCCATTGGTAAGAAAGACCAGTGCCTGTTGCTGATCCCTGCAACTGATGTGTCTGGCACAAACCTATGTTGGCATCAGCCCCTGCATTTACGTTAGCCGGAGCTTCTTTTACCAGTACGGTTGAAACAGCACTTCCTGTACAACCATTTGATGCTGTTCCTGTTACTGTGTATGAAGCGTTTGAGTTGGGCGATACTGTTATGGCTGAAGTGGTAGCTCCTGTAGGATTCCAAACATATGAAACAGCACCAGACGCTTGCAATGTAGTTGATGTACCACGGCAAATTTCAATTTCTGCAGGAGATACTGAAACAACTGGCGAAGGATTAACCGTAACAACTACCTGATCGGTTGATGAGCATATTCCTGAAGCGTTGGAAACTGTCAAAGTGTAAGTGGTTGTAGCGGAAGGGCTGGCCACTGGGTTGGCAATTGCGGGATTGCTCAAACCAGTCACGGGGCTCCATGAATAATTTACACCGCCGGAACCATTCAACTGAGTGCTTGTACCTGAACAAATGGCAACATCGCTGCCAGCATTGGCAACAATTGGACTGGGTGCACCTACGGTCACTGAACCTGAAACAGGCTCATAACAGCTACCCGGATCACGAACCAGAATGGTGTAGTTTCCTGATGTTAATCCTGTAAATGTATTCGATGTCTGCCACGAGGTACCATTGTTCCTGGAATACTCATAATTTCCGCTTCCACCGGTAGCATTTACTGTAATAACACCATTGTTCTGTCCAAAGCATTGAACATTGGTGGCATTTAATGCAGAAATTGTTACCTGCTCATAGATATTAATTACCTCTTCTACATAAACTGCATTTTCATCACATGGGCATGAGTTTCTGACTCTTACAATGAATGTTTCAGCATTATCACCTGCGCCATCGTTAACAGCATAATAAGGAATTTCGTAGGATGCAGTTCCGGCTGGTATGGTAATTTGTGTGGGGAAAGGCTGGCCACCTGCTGTGAGAATATCGGTACCGTTTACAGCAGAGCCGGAAAGAATGAGGTCAACAGTATAATCATTGGTAAGATCGGTGGTCTGACGGGTAACAACCAGGCGGTTATTCGGACAGCCTTCAAAAATATTGTTGTTATCCAGAATATTGTTTCCGTAATGAGCCAATGAAAGGGTTTCGGAATTAAAGCTGCGTGCACCCAGAAATACAGCAGCATCCCATTGGTCATCAGCTGCATCAGCGATGGACATTTTAATACGATAGGTCTGACAAGGCACTACCTGATAGGTGGCAGTAAGTACAACTGTATACCCATCAAACTGCATTGTTGTTGAACCTGAGGGATTATTAACATAGAATTCCTGATTGTGAGCAGGATAATTCTGATTATCAACATTCGTACCTGCAGGATGTATATTATTAATCGTAACAGCTTCTCCATTTGGCAAAACAGCCAGGTTAACTGCATTGTTTGTATAGGTTCCGCTTATGCCGGGGCCGCTGAGAAAAAATCCAAATGCATCGTTGAATGCGGTATGAACATACTCCAAATACTCCTCTGATGCAAATACATACTTAAACTCAACAACATTTCCAGCCGGAACAAAATCAAATTCAAGAACAGCTGCATCATACATGGTTTGATTTGTAATGGTATGCAGGTCAGGATCCGATGCATTTGAAACCATTTTGTCGGTATATCCGCTGTGATTGTTTGGACCCATTGCCGAACTTATTCTTCCTGTTGAAAGAATCAGTCCTTCTTCCAATGGAAAACTTGAAGTTCCTTTCTCAAAATACCCCATCATACGGTTACCGGGGGTTGAACTCCAGTTATGGTTTACCCAGGCATTGTTGTTGTTCCGGTTGTAATACCCGAAACGTACATTACTGGCCTGTAAACAGCCGGTAACAAGCACGTTTTGAACCAGCTGTGACGGAGTCATGGCATTGTAAGCCGAATTTTCGCCCACCGAAATGGATCCGTTAACTGCCATTGGCATAATGCCTCCCTGTGAGCTGTTGCCTGATTTTGGCATTACAGGGTCCGGAACCCTTACCGGGACTATATCTCCCTGTGTGCCAAACTGTGCCTGTGCACTTACCAGAAGCATAAAACTAAAAACCAGGGATACTAATATCCTGGCACCAATGCTTTGTGTAATCGTTTTCATAACCGTATGATTTGTTATTTCTTTGTTTTCCCATTTTTTACTGTCGTGGCGACAGGTTCTCAGTTGTATGGACAGCCTCTCTCGCTTAACCCACCCCCCCAGATGTGTTATGCATTTTTAATCGTTTGATATCATGATAGTTAAAACATGATTTCCAGACTATTCTTCAATGAACTTTGGGCTTTGAGGCTGCTACAAATCTGATTGTACAAAAGTATTTTTGATTACACCACAGCGCAATACGGTTTTACACTACTTTTTTGTGCTGCCTTTTTGTTTTGAGTATGGGTATAAATACGTACACCATCTGCTTAAGCAAATCAAATAAGGAACTTACACTTTCAGCGCCATTTTTCATATTATGCTTTTATATATATTTATGGATAGAAAACGAAAGAAGCTGCATTTCTGCAGCTTCTTTCGCATTCAATTGAATATCTGACATTTACAAGGAACCAAAGAAATCAGGTTGGTTTACTCTATAAATCAGGTTAAACAGGTTATTTAAAGCATCAGCAACATGTTGATTTCCGACTGCTCAAGCATTCTCCATCTGCCACGTGGCAAATCCTTTTTGGTAAGGTTGGCAAAAGCAACCCTGTCGAGTTTTACCACCTCATAATCAAGTGCTTCAAACAAGCGGCGAACTACCCTGTTTCGCCCCGAATGAATTACAACACCAATATTTTTCTTATCGTCAGCACTTCCGGTGTAGGCAATTTCATCCACAGCCATCATACCATCTTCCAGCTCTATGCCGTCGGTAAGTTGAATCATGTCTGACTTAGCCAATCCTTTGTTCAGCTCAACATGATAAACTTTACGCACTTTATGGCCGGGATGAGTAAGTTTTTTGGCTACTTCACCATCGTTGGTAAACAGCAGCAATCCGGTAGTATTCCTGTCGAGGCGGCCAACAGGGTAAATCCTTTCGTTGCAGGCATCTTTTACCAGCATCATTACGGTGTTGCGCTCCTGCGGATCATCAACTGTGGTGATATATCCCTTGGGTTTGTTCAGAAGCAGATAAACTTTCTTCTCTAAGTTGAGGGTTTCCCCTCCAAACTGAATCTTATCGTCGCGGGTTACTTTTACACCGAGCTCGGTTACCACTACTCCATTTACTGTTACTGCTCCCGATTCAATGAGAATATCGGCCTCGCGGCGCGAACAAACGCCTGAGTTGGCAATGTATTTGTTCAGTCTGATGGTACCATCGCTTCCAAAACCTTTGTTCCCTTTCGGCAACGGCGATCCGCCCGGCTTTCCTTTGCGGAAACTGCCCTCCGGCTTATCAGTAAACCTGCGTTTCGGCCTGAAATCACCGGTATCTGCCCCTGTGGTTTCGTCTTCACCATCTTTTCTTTTGCGCGGACGGGCAGGTTTATCATAATTCCCGCCTCTGTAAGTACGGGTGGTATTGGTTTCGGAATCAGGGATCTCCGAAGGCCTTCTGCTCCTGTATGGCCTGTCTCCCTCTGGCTTGTCGCTGTAGCGTTTATTGTAAGAAGTTTCTGTATCTCCTTCACGCTTTTTATGAAATGAAGGCTTGTCGTCTCGCTTTCCTTTAAAAGGACGCGAAGTACTGCTGTCTTCCGAAGCTGCACCATAAGGCTTCCGGGATTTGTAGGACCTGTCGCCGGATGGTTTGTCGCCAAAGCGCTTTTCGCGGGGACTATCCGTTGAATCGTCCTTTTTGTAGGTTCTGCGGGGTTGATCTTCACCCGGTTTTGAGAACTTCCGGGGACGGTCTTCAGATGGTTTATCGCTGAAACGCCTTTCGCGCGGACGATCGGTAGAATCGTCCTTTTTGTAGGTTCTGCGGGGCTGATCTTCTCCCGGTTTTGAGAACCTGCGGGGCTTGCCGGTTGATTCATCTTTACGCTCAAACGGCTTGCGTCCCTTAAACGAACGCTCAGGAATACTATCCTGCCCTTCGTTATCTTTGCCATATTTACCTGTACCCGGCTTACGCGAAGCAGGGCGGTCGAATGGCTTGCCTTTACCGGCACGCCCGCGGTCGGGGGTACCATCCGGCTTGTTGCTCTTACCCGGTTTATCGCTTCCGGGCATTCGTTTCATCGCACTCATTTATCTTTTTTTTAGCCTGCAAAGGTAGTTAAGATTAGGATACATCTAAATATTATTTATTAAATTGATAATCAGCAATTTTAAAACGATTTCAAAGCCGGCAGCACACCTCAGGCATTATGCCGGAATATAATTTTTAAAGCAAAGATTTGATAACTGCATTTTTTTTCGTATATTCGTAAAATTGAAGCCAATACCTGAATTCACGCCTGATTGTTCCACTAAAAACGCCCCGTTATGGAAGCACAAACCGAAAAAATAGTCGTTATAGCAAGATTCCCGAATTCCCGCGCCTTATTGCTGCAATCTATTCTTGCTAACGAGGGGATTGAATGTTTTCTTGCCCACGAAAACCTGTTGCAGGGAGCTTTCTCATCGGGAGTAGAACTCAAGGTTAGAAAATCGGATGTGGAAAAATCCCTTCGCATCATCGAAAAGACAAAAGCTGAATATGGCAGGCAAAAAGAAAATGCCATTGCCGGACTCAGAAGCATAAGAAAAATCCTTGTCCCGGTTGACTTTTCGCCTGCTTCCATGCGCTCCTGCAGTTTTGCATTGGGTCTGGCTGCCAAACTCAAAGCCGAGATCAAATTGCTGCATGTTTATTACAATCCGGTGGTGGATATGGCGCCTTTCGACACCAGCCATGCCTACCAGGTAAACCTATCCAACTACCTGCACGAAGCCGGACAAAACGCCCGGCACCAACTGGTTAATCTCACCAAAGAGCTGAAAGAGCAGGCCAAAAAACAAAAACTGAATATTAAAATCACCTATTCGCTGGCCAATGGCATTGCTGCCGACGAGATTATTGCATACTCACGGCGGCACAAACCCGGCCTCATCATTACCGGTACCCGCGGCATAGGCAACAAATCGCAGAGCATGCTCGGCAGCGTTACTGCAAAAATTTCGGGCAAAACCTCTTCTCCTATTCTGGCTATTCCCGAACAAAGCAAGTTTAAAGGTATTGACGGGCTGAAAAACGTACTTTTTGCCACCGATTTCGACGATGCCGACCATCTGTCGCTCAGCAAGCTCATCAATCTGCTGCATCCCTTTGATGTTGCCCTGTATTGTGTTCATATTGCCATCGGCACCAAAAAACCCTGGCAAAAAGTAAAGATGGAAAATCTGAAAGAAACCATACAGGGAGCTTTTAAAAATGTGCCTGTAAATTACGATATAGTGGTGAGCGATGATATTGTAAACGGCCTGGAAATGTACATGCGCAATCATGATATTGATGCCATCGCCCTTACAAGCCAGGAAAAAGGTTTGCTGGCCAGGTTCTTTACCCCCAGCATCACAAAAATTCTGCTTGGCAGGGTAAACAAACCTTTGCTCATCTTTAACCCGGCAAAATAAACTGATGGTGGCTTTGCGTAAAAGTTGCTGTTGCGGTTTATAAGACCGGGTAAAAAGCATCTTCTATGTGGTTGATTTTGCGCGAGGTATTGTTAATAACAATGGAAACAATATCAAACCGGGTTTCCTTTTCCACATTGTTTTTTTCGAGGTAAGCCTGTGCAGCCCTTACCAAAAAGCGCTGCTTAGCCTGATTAACAAACACCTCAGGCTCCCCGAAAGCAAAGGTCTGTCTGGTTTTTACCTCAACAATTACTAGATAATCAGGCGTTTCGGCAATAATATCAATTTCATCTTTGCCAAACCTCCAGTTGGTGGCCAGAATCTGATAGCCTTTTTCGTGGAGATGCCTTACAGCTAGCTCTTCACCAAGTGAACCCAGGTCGTTGTGATCTGCCATGATTTTATCAAATTTATTTACTGATTGTTAAATATTGAAATTTACTAAAAATGTGGAACGAGGGCAAAACTCTTACTTCCCGAGCAGCAAAAAATACAGCAACCAGATCAATGCAAAAAATGCCGAGATAAAAAGCAGCGGTTTTAAGAGGCGCATTGTACCGGCCTGACTTGCAGCAGGTGGAATAAAAGTGAGTGAAGCATTTTCGGGCCCGACTTCAAGTACCGCTTCACGACCCAGAATTAATGGCATATTATCTTTCAGATGCCCGGCAGGAAACCCAAAAAGTACAGGAAATGAATGCTCTTTGACAGCATCTGCAATAATTTCTTCTGCAGTTTTTCCATATGGGACTGCATTGTCGCGCATATCGCTCATTCCACCAACCACCAGCCCGGCCAGGTTGGCAAGTTTGTTGCTGCGCTTCAGGTTCATCATCATCCGGTCAATATGATACAGGTATTCGTCAAGGTCTTCGATAAAAAGAATTTTACCCTGTGTATCAATATCAGAAGGTGTGGCAGCCAGGCTGTATAAAATGGAGAGATTTCCGCCAATCACCTGTCCGCGCGCATTCCCGGGCCGCGAAAACACGGCAGGCTTTGGCGTGTATACCGGAATTTCACCAAAAAGGGTTTTGCGCAAAACCTCTGCTGAAGCAGCAGGTTGCCCGTTGTCAAAAAAATTGATGGGCATGGTGGCATGAAGTGTTTCTATGCCGGCATGTTTATGCAGGTGAGAATGCAGTACGGTAATGTCGCTGTAGCCAACAATCCATTTTGGATGGCGCAGCAGCCCTGCAAAATCTGTTTGATCAATCAGCCTTACGGTTCCATATCCGCCCCGGGCACAAAAGATGGCCCTCACATCAGGGTCGTCGAGCATTTGCTGAAGGTCGCTGTGCCTTTGTTCATCGGATCCTGCAAACTGATTTTCTTCGGAATAAAGATGTTCGCCTGTAACAACATTCAGCCCCCAGGATTGTAACATTTCAACAACAGGCTCCATTTCGGTGCGCGACACTTTTCGGGCAGTAGCCACAATAGCAACCTTATCGCCTGTTTTTAGAGCCGGGGGAGTAATCATATTTTTAAATTTCCTGCTCAAAAATAATGGTTTTGCTTCAAACAGAGGCCAAAGAAATTTAGAATGATTCTAAGTTTCTGAATGATTGATATTTAGTAAAGCTGCCCTATTTTTGTAAAACTTTTACAGCGGATTGTATCTGAGAAATTAAACAAACCTGACGATCCGGCTGATTTTTGGGAAACATCTTAACTTTTCATCATATGGAAAAATCTATCAAAGGAACCCGCACAGAACAAAACCTGCTGAAAGCATTTGCAGGAGAATCGCAGGCAGCCAGGCGTTACCGCTTGTTTGCCGACAAAGCCCGCGAAGACGGATACGAGCAAATTGCCGCTTTCTTCGAAGAAACTGCCAATCAGGAAGATTCACATTCACGTATGTTTTTTAAGTATCTCGAAGGCGGAATGCTTGAAATTACAGCAGCTTACCCTGCCGGCATGGTAGGAACCACTGCCGAAAATCTTGAGGCATCAGCCGAAGGCGAAAATGAAGAATGGACCTTGCTCTATCCCGAATTTGCCAAAATAGCCGAAGAGGAAGGTTTTAAAAGAATTGCAAACACCTTTAAGCTGGTAGCCAGCGTTGAAACCGAACACGAAAAACGCTACCTTAAATTGCTTGAAAACCTGAATAAAAATAAGGTATTCGAAAAAGAAGAAGAGATCATCTGGGTTTGCCGTCATTGCGGATATCATTACAAAGGCAAAAAAGCGCTCAAAAACTGCCCTGCCTGCGAACATCCCCAGGCATATTTCGAAATGAAACAGGAAAATTATTAATTCCTGATTTAAACCCTGATTTAATTGATTAACCGCATTTTTTAACTGAAAATGCAACTAAGTGACCTAACAAGTTTTCTTCCAACTTGTTAGGTCTTCTTTTTTGAAGTATTCCTGATCCAGGTATTCAAAAGATGACCTATCAGGTTTTCCAACCTGGTCTGACATGGTTTTCATTTTGGAAGGTCTTTGCAAAACCTAAAATGAAAAACCTTTCCCCTTATAAAACAAAACAGACCTGACAAGTTGAAAAGAAGAAAACTTGTTAGGTCATTACTCTTTTTAAGGCTATCAGACCCCGCGGCGCGCACCCTGTTAGGTCTTTGCAAAACCTAAAATGGAAAATTTTCCCTGTTAAATCAAAAGTGACCTAACAAGTTTTCTTCCAACTTGTTAGGTCTTCTTGTTTGAAGTAATCCTGATTTAGCTTTTATAGTAATGTCCTTCCAGGTTTATTTTTATCCTGGAAGGTCTCCGCAAAACTAAAAATGGGAAACCTTTCCTCTGATAAAATAAAAAAGACCTGACAAGTTGAAAAGAAGAAAACTTGTTAGG
>JANJXJ010000078.1 GCA_024709105.1 Lentimicrobium sp.
GTTGTGATAACCGGTGGTGAACCATTGCTGCGCTGTGATCTGGAAGATTGTGGCCGCGAAATCCGTAAGCGAAAAATGAGATGGGGAATTGTTTCCAACGGATATAACTACACTCAGGAGCGGCATTCCTCACTGCTGGCAGCCGGAATGGGAGCACTCACCATCAGCCTCGACGGCCTTGAAGAACAACACAAGTGGTTGCGAAACACCAAAAAAGACTTTTCCAGAGTTTGTAATGCCATTAAAATTGCTGCCGCCAGCAAACGGCTGAACTTTGATGTGGTTACCTGTGTCAATAAAAAAAACATCGGCAGTCTCAGCGAAATAGCTGAGTTGCTCAACAGCCTTGGAGTTATAAGCTGGCGGCTGTTTACCATTGCTCCCATCGGCAGAGCTGCAGTGAACCCTGATTTATTGCTTACAGCAGATGAAATGCAGCATCTCATGGAATTTATTGCTAAAAAGCGCATCAGCACCAAAACGGACATCAAATTCAGCTGTGAAGGATACACCGGCCGTTATGAAGGAAAAGTCAGAGACGGCCATTTCTTTTGCCGGGCAGGTATTAACATTGCTTCGGTACTGGTTGATGGCTCAATTTCGGCCTGCCCGAATATTGACAGAAGCTTTGTTCAAGGGAGTATTTATACCGATAATCTTTATGAAGTCTGGAATCAGCGTTTTCAATCTTTCAGAAACCGCGCATGGACAAAAACCGGCATGTGCCTGAAATGCAAGCATTACATCAACTGCGCAGGAAGTGGCATGCATTTGTGGCATGGAAACAAGGATGAAATTCTGATTTGCCACAACCATTTGATAGAGTTATCAGCCGAAAAAATCTGATTTATATTCACTTTCGTTCATCTTTGACAAAGAATGTTCATTTTTAGCGCATGAGTACCCCTAATTTATACAGTTTCTAAATTATATTTCACACCTAAACTATTGCATATATAACAGTTATAGTCTAATTTAGACAGCCCCTAAATTAGCTGTTATGAAAAGCTGACATATATATATATCTATCTTTGCATTTCAATTGAGAAGGTGTTTAAAATCATCTTTTTGACTATGCAGGATTACCGAAAACAACATATCAAGTGAAGACCAACCTTCAAAAAAGAACTCAATGAAAAATTTCACCAAAGCGATCACCTTTTTCCTGGCCATTATCGCTCCGCTGATTATAGTTACAGTGGCGCTCAGAGCCCCGAAAGCGGATCACAGCAAGCTGGAATCCCTGAGGGAGAAGCTATCTGCCGGGCACAAACCGGGAGTAGATCACAGCAAAATGGAAATTTTGCAGCAGGAGTTTAAGACTCCTCATGAAATGACTGCAGCCTGTCTTACCTGCCATACTGAACGTGGCGAAGAGTTGTTGCACAGCGCTCACTTCAAATGGGAAAGAGAGGAGTTTATTCCAGGACGCGGAGTTACCTATCTTGGTAAAAAGAACCTGTTGAACAACTATTGCACCGGCGTGCAGTCAAATGAAGGAAGTTGTATGAAATGCCATGCCGGATACGGATGGAACGACAAAACATTTGACTTTGAGAACCCTTATAATATTGACTGTATTGTTTGTCATGATAATACGGGAACTTACAAAAAAGCCAGTGGAGCTGCAGGGTATCCCGAGATGGGGCCAGACGGACCGGATTTTAAAAAGATTCTTGGCAGTATGGGCAAACCCAAAAGTGAAAATTGCGGAAATTGCCATTTTGGTGGTGGCGGAGGCAACAACGTTAAGCATGGTGATCTGGAAATTGCTCTGCTGACTGCGGGACGTGATGTTGATGTTCATATGGGTGTAGATGGGGCACATATGAATTGTGTAGATTGTCATACAGCCGAAAATCATGAAATGAAAGGGCGTTATTACGGGGTTTCATCAACCAACACTCAGCGTTTGCTTTGCGAAGATTGCCACACTGAAGCCCCTCATCAGAAAAGCATCTTGAACGAACATTCTGTGAAAGTAGCCTGTCAGACCTGCCATATCCCTATTTATGCCAAGGTAAACCCTACCAAAATGTACTGGGACTGGTCAACAGCCACACGCAAAAAAGACGGTAAAGGTTACGAAGAAACAGATTCATCCGGAAATGTTACCTACGCTTCCATAAAGGGAGATTTCCTGTGGGGCAAAATGATAAAGCCTGAGTATGCCTGGTTTAACGGCACTGCAGATCATCACCTGCTTACAGACAAGGTGGATACCACCCAGGCCTTCCTCAAAATCAACACCCTTAATGGTGAATACCGCGACAGGAACAGCAAAATTATTCCGGTTAAGGTGCACCGCGGTAAACAACCCTACGATACTGAAAATCTTACGATTATACAGGCGAAACTCTGGGATCGTGAAAAAGGCAAAGGGGCACTCTGGCTCGACCTGGAATGGGAGAAAGCCATAGAAGAAGGAATGGCTTATGTGGATATGCCTTACAGCGGAAAGCACGACTTTATTGCAACCGAGATGTATATGCCTGTAAATCACATGGTTTCTCCTGCTTCGCAGGCAGTAACCTGTAAAGAGTGTCACACCCGCACCGATGGCCGTTTGGCTTCGCTCACCGATTTTTATATGCCCGGCCGCGACCGCAACCGATTCATTGACATTTCGGGGCAATTACTTCTTGTTCTTTCCTTTGTTGGAATATTTGCTCACTCTATGTTAAGGTACATGTCAGCGAAAAAACGTAAAACCGCCCAAACCCATTAAAATCAGTAACCATGAACAAGCAAAAAAAAGTATATGTTTATCAGGGATTTGAGCGTTTCTGGCACTGGAATCAGGCTTTGCTTATTTTCCTGCTGGCTTTCACCGGCTTCGAAATTCACAGTTCATATGAGTTTTTTGGGTTCGAAACAGCTGTTGACATTCACAACAAGGCTGCCTGGGGATTTATAATCCTGATTGTATTTGCCATTTTCTGGCATTTTACTACCGGTGAATGGAAACAATACATACCTACAACCAAAAATCTGAGAGCTCAGGCAGAGTTTTACCTTTTCGGAATCTTTAAAAACGCCCCCCACCCTACCAAAAAAACGCTCATCAGCAAACTGAATCCATTGCAAAGGTTGGTTTATCTGGGATTGAAAATTCTTGTTATTCCTGTCATGGTATTTTCAGGCTTGCTTTTTATGTTTTACAGATACCCGCAAGGTGATCAGATTGCAGCCATCAACATTGACAATCTTGAAATCATTGCCCTGGTACATACTGCAGGTGCATTCGTATTGCTATCGTTTGTTGCAGTGCATCTTTATCTTATCACTACCGGACACACCATAACTTCAAATCTGAAAGCCATGATCACAGGCTGGGAAGAGCTGGAAGATGAGGATGAGGATAACGGCAATACCACCAACAGCGAAGAAAAGGAGGTAAAATCATGAAAAATATCTCATCAAAAGTATTGTGGATTATCACGATAGTTGCTATTGTTGGTATATTGAACTCCTGCGGAAGCGGCAAGCAGGTAAAGGATACTGCAAACCTCACAAACGAATCTGAAATCCTTTACAATTACCTTAAGGAGAGTGGCAATTACATCAATCAGCCAGCCACACCGGCCATCATGACAGCCTCTGATTTTATACAAATGATGGATTCTCAGAAGATTATGGTAATTGACCTGAGAGATTCAGAACAATATGCTGCGGGACATGTAAAAGGTGCTGTAAATGTTCAGCCTGCCAATGTTCAGGAATTTTTCAAAAATCATATTGATGCCCCCTCTTTCGAAAGAGTAGTATTTTTGTGCAACCGCGGGCAACTTTCAGCTTATGTGAGCGGAGTAATGCGCTTGCTGGGAAACAGTAATACCTGGGCTGTGCGGTTTGGAATGAGCAGTTTGGATTCGGCAATGGCAAAGGGATGGGATGGAGTTATCGGAAATCATCCCGAAGCCATCACCGACACAGCCAATGTTGCGCTACCAGCCAAAGGCAGCCTGCCAATAGTAGCAACCGGCGGGACTTCTGCTTATGCGATTGCTGCAATTCAGGCCGGTAAACTGCTTGCAGAGGATTCGAAAGAGTTTCTTATTGAATACGCCGAGGTGATGAAAAATCCTGAAGCTTATCACATTGTGGCCTATGTTGCTCCTGAGCACTACAACAAAAGCGGCCATTTGCCAGGTGCTGTCAGATTTACCCCAAAAAAATCATTTGATCTCAATGCTGAACTGCTCACCTTACCTGCTGACAAACCCATTGTGGTATATTGTTTTAACGGTCATCACAGTGCGCAGGCAACAGCATATCTCCGCATGCTGGGTTACGACGCCCGCAGTCTGATGTATGGCGGCAATGCATTTATGCACGATTTCCTGATGAAAAATGATGCCGGAACACCCAGGTACTGGTCTGAATTACAAAAAAATAATGTAAAATTGGTCAGCAGCGGGGCATCCGCAGCAACTGGTGACAACAAAAAAACAGAAGTTAAAAAAGCAGCCGGAGGTTGCTAAAACCAAAATATTATGGAAAACAAACCCAAACCTTACATGAACCCTTACCTGGCAGGCTTTCTGCTTGGTTTGGTATTGCTGGCAGCATATTTTATTACCGGGCGCGGACTCGGAGCGAGCGGTGCAGCAAAAAGTGTAGTTATTGAAACCATTGGCCGTGTTTCGCCTGAATATGCCCATAGCCATCCCTTTTATTCCTCATTTTTTGCCGAAGGTGACGGCCGTCCTATGAAAAACTGGCTGGTTTACCTTACGCTTGGCATGCTCGGCGGGGCTTTCTTTTCAGGCTTTATGTCAGGTCGTGCCGGTTTCTCAATAGACAAAGGCCCTAAGATCTCAAATATGGTGAGACTATCATTTGCCCTGGCTGGCGGATTACTGTTCGGGCTTGGCAGCCAGTTTGGCCGCGGATGTACCAGTGGCGCTGCTCTCAGTGGTATGGCTACTCTTTCTGCTGCCGGATTTGTTACCATGATGGCCATTTTCGGAACCGGATACGTCATTGCATATTTTTTCAGAAAACTTTGGATCAACTAAAAAACCGGTAAACTATGGGACCATTAATTCCAATGGGATTTGTAAATCCTGATCTTAACCTGTTCTTTGCGTTTGTAATAGGACTCGGGTTTGGCTATGTTCTTGAACAGGCCGGTTTTTCAACCTCACGCAAACTGGCCGGAGTTTTTTACGGCTATGACTTCGTTGTACTGAGGGTATTCTTTACTGCTGCCATCACAGCTGCACTGGGGCTATTGCTATTCAGTTATATGGGCTGGGTTGATTACAGCATGTTGTATATCAATCCCACTTTCCTGTGGTCAGCCATTGTTGGTGGTGTAATCATGGGATTTGGTTTTATCCTCGGTGGATTTTGCCCCGGTACCAGCATAGTAGCCGCTGTGATTGGCAAAATTGATGCCATGGTGTTTGTGCTTGGTATGATGATTGGCATCTTCTTTTTTGGTGAGTTTTACAACACATTCGAACCACTTTACAACGGCAGTGATCTTGGCGGAATTTTCGTTTATGACTCGCTGGGAATGCCCAGAGATTTATTTATGTTTCTGCTGTTTGTTATTGCACTTGCAGCGTTTATCATTACCCGCAAAATCGAAGACAAGGTCAATGGCCTTAAACCCGAACCGGGATTGTTTCATTCATCATACACTGCACCATTTGCATTTATGCTTGGTGTAGCGTTGCTAATACTCCTTTTGCCCGAAAGCCCAAAGGCCAAATGGTATCAAACCGATGCTCAGACATTACTGAATGAAGCTGCCGAAGGCAAGCAATATATTGATGCCGAAGAAGTTACCTACAAAATCATAAATCCGGCCGATATGGACCTTCTTTTGGTAGATGTGAGGAGTGAGGATGACTTCGCCCGCTTTAGTTTGCCGGGAGCCATCAACATCCCATTGGAAAAAATTACCGACCGCAATAGCAAGAATATCCTGAAAGACAGCAAGCGCAAAGTGGTTTTCTATTCGTTTGCTTCCACTACTGCCGATCAGGCCTGGCTGCTGGCACGCCGTGAGAGTATTGAAAATATATTTGTTTTAAAAGACGGACTTAACGGCCTGTTTGCCAAAGTATTCTATGAAGAATCTGACACCACCAGCAGATTGGAAATGGTGCAGTTTGAGAAACGTTTCCGCGACGAAGCCAAACAGGCATTTCTTACAGGCGGAGCTTCTGTAAAAAGTTCCTCAAAACCTGCTCCGGTCAGAACTTTGGTTGATGTTCAGCCTCCTGCTGCCGGAAAAGGCGGTTGCTGATAATTTTATTGTGACAAAATTTTAATGCAAAGAAAATGGAAAAGACAAACGATAATATGCTGACCTATTCGGCACTTGCATTTATATTGGCGTTGGGGCTGATTATCATAGTACAGGGCTGGATGGCACCCGATTATTCAGCCACAACCGAACAGGTGAAGCAAATGGCAAATAGTGATGAAATTCTGCTTCTGCCTGCAGAAATAAAAACGATGTCAGACGATGGAAGCCTGGCCAATTCAACACTCATTGACCTGGGAGATGAACCTCTGTTAGGCAACAGCCTGCAGGGGAACATCCTGCATATACCTTTTGCCAACCTGCTTGACAAAACAAACCTGAAATCACTAAAAAAAGCTGACAGGATTATCCTTTTTGCAGGCGACGAAAGCCAGGCCTTGATGGCAGCACATTTGCTCTATTCCTGTGGGATTGAGAATGTTTATGCAGTTTCTAATAATGTTGACTTTATCACCAGAAACGTGATCAAGGGTTTTAATCCTTCTGTCCTGGAATCTCATGGAGAAAAAGCCAGATTTGACTATGCCAGATATTTTAAGTCAGACCAGTCTCCGGCCACCAAAAGCAGCGCTGCCGGTACCTTGCCGGGCGGAGTAAAGGTGGTAAAAGCCGCAGGTGGCTGCTGAAAATTTTTCCTGTTTTCACAATGAGTGAAGAGCCGGTTATTATTGACCGGCTCTTTTTATATCATCGAAAAGTCAAACTTTGTGATGATTATCAGATGGCAGAGGAAACAACATCTTTAAGATACAGAACTCAAACTTAGTAATGTCTGCTCTGAATTCGGCCATATAATAAACACAATCTCTTAATTCTATATTTTTGCACATCAATCTTAAAAACAATCAGCTCTGGCTTTCCGGTTTAAGCAATTTACAGCAGATGATTCCCAATGCGGAATGAAAGTGGGCACCGACTCGGTATTGCTTGGTGCATGGGTAAACCTGAATTCTGGCTGCAGGGTGCTCGATATTGGCACGGGTTGCGGAATACTCGCGCTGATGGCAGCGCAAAGAGGCGCGGACGAAGTGGTTGCTATTGAGATTGATGAAATTGCCTCGTCCCGTTCTGTTCAGAATTTTATGGCTTCACCCTGGAAAGAAAAGATAACCGGAGTTGCAGTTAGTTTGCAGAAGTTTGCAACAAATCATCAATCTGATTTTGATCTGATCATCACCAACCCTCCCTATTTTGTCAATTCCTTAAAGGCTCCTGAAGCCAGGCGAAAACTTGCACGCCACAATGACGAACTGCCTTTTGAAATACTTGCCAGTTTGAGCAGCCAGTTGCTGCGGTCAAATGGTCGGCTTGCCCTGATCTTACCATTGCCGGAAGCGGCCGATTTTCAAAAATTTGCAACGCTAAACAACCTTCATCTCATCAGATCGGCCAATGTTATTCCGGTGGAAGGAAAATCTGCCAACCGGATGCTGCTGGAGTTCTCCAAAACGACATCCCCTTTGTTTAGTAACGAAAGCATTACTATCCGAAAGGGGAATAACGAATATACCGAGGAATACAGGCTGCTTACAAGAGATTTTTATCTGAGCTTCTGATGTAAACAAATGAATGAATTGAAATTAAAGTTGTTTCAACATTTCATTCAAACAGAAACTTTTTGGCTTATTTATTCAGCAATGCAACTGATCCTGCTTTAATAGTTACAGTAACCTGTGAGTTGGCTGCCTTGCCAATGTCTCCGCTCAACTTTGAAGTTCCCTGGGTTGAATTCACAACTTCCTTTTTCAGGTTATTGCTGATGGCAGGGGTTATGTTGAGCGATGTTTTAGCATCGTGAATCAGATCCATTGAATATGAAGCCTGACTATTAAACGTAAACAAAACGTCGGTATATTCGGCTCTTACAAACAGGTTTCTGAAGTTCCTTGAAATACCGTTCAGCCTCAGTTCGCCATATTTGGTAATAAGGGTGCAGTTGTTTTCAAGTGCATTGATTCTGATCCGCGAAAACGAAGCATCGCCATTGATTGAGCCACAACTTCTCAGGTTTATTTTGTCACGCACTGAGTTGATCTCCAGATTTTCAATCCGCTCAATGTCAAGGGTAGAGGATTTACCTGTAAAAGCCAGGGCTTCGGCATTTTGAAGCGAAATGTCTGAATAATTGATCTCAAACTGTGCATTTCCAACATCCTGCAGTGAGGCAGAACCAAATTCAAGCTTAAGTTTAAGATTTCCACCAAAGTCCCTGCCCTGAATATCACCGTTGGCAAGTGAAAGATCGGTACCTCCCCTGCGCGAATCCATATAAATATTGCCGAACTTATTGTCAATTTTCAATGGCTGCGCCGAAGGCAGATACACATTGTAATTGATGGTAAGATTGTTTCCTGTATTGATAACCTTGCCGGCATAACTTACCACATCTTTCCAGAAAGTTGCATTGTTGTCGTGAAAAACTGTGCGAGCACTGATAAAGCTTGCCGTGGAGATCATTTCACAATCAATGGATGAAATGATTTTGGTGAGCCGGCTTTCCTGTTTCGACTGTACAGAAATGGTAACCTCGAAGCGCACTGAGTCTTTTTCCCAGGTTATCACATTGATATTTCCATATTTATTACTCACTTGTACCTGAGTACCGGGTTTCAGTTTGAAGGATTTGGTTTCAGTTCGTGTTTCTGAAAAAGTCTGCCCCATCAGCATAATCGGAAAAAGCAATGCCGGTAAGCAGATAGAAATCACTTTGTTAAATCGGGTGGAAGTATTCATAATTCAATGTTTTTCAGTTGGGGTTAGTCAATCAGAGGTGTTTCTCAGCTTCCTCAGGCTGTGTTTCAGCATCACGTGAGCGTTTCATTTCAAGCAACATTCCATCGAGAATCTCCAATTTCACACGATAGGATAAAATGATGGCTTCAATCACTTTTTCATCGGCACTGCTTTGTGCAAGGTCCTGACGAAGTTCCTCTTTTCGTTCATCCATGGCTTTAAATTCGGCTTTCAGCTCAGCAATTATTTCCGGATGCTCTTCGGCATATCTCGCCAATTCCTGCTGCCGGCTCTGTATCTGTGAAGTATAATAGGCTTCAGCATCAATTAGTTCGCTGATAACAGGATCCTGAACAATAGTCTGATTCGCTGTTTCAGATTTTCTGATCTTCCCTGAGTCGAACAAATCGTTGGTAAACCAGGCCGCAGCAAAAATCAGTACAGCTGCGGCTGCTTTCCAGATTATCGGAAGCAACTTTATGTTGGCTGCCTTTTTCTTTGCCGGAATTTCCTTTTCAATGGATTCCCAGGCAAACGCAGGAGCTTCGTCGGTATCAAACGCTGCTGAACGCGACCTCACAAATTCCTCAAGTTTATCTTTTTCCATGACATTAGATTTTTAACATTCAAAACCGGGCATTGCCAGCAATTTTTCTTTAACCAGTTGCCTGGCCCTCATAAACTGCGTTTTAGAAGTAGATTCCGAAATCGAAAGAATATCAGCAATTTCGGTATGATCATATCCTTCAATCAGATAGAGTGAAAAAATAACCCTGGCTCCTTCGGGCAATTCATTCATGGCTCTTTTTACTCTTTCAACACTTAGCATCAGCTTCTCCTCGTCAGGTGCATCGCTGGTATCAGGCAATTGATGGGTGTAATCCTCATGGTCGCTCACCCATTCAATCCTTCTTTTTTCCAGTTCATTGATGCAACGGTTAACCATAATTCGCTTAAGCCATGCACCAAAAGTTGATTCATTCCTGAAACTTCCGAGTTTTCTGAAAGCCTCCACAAACCCCTCCTGAAGCATATCTTTTGCCTCTTCGGGGTTGCCCATCATGCGCAGGCAGATGTTGTACATACCTCTGGAAAAGGCATTATATAACTCGCCATAAGCTCTGCGGTCGCCATTTTTACAGGCCGCAACAAGTTGCTGATGTGTGTCGTGTAGTTCTCGGTTCAAAACTGCCCGCGGTTTGTTTTTTGTTGTTAATGACAGATTAATTCTGCAAGGGTTGGAATTAAGGAAATAAAATTAGACTATTTCTGCTGATGGATTATAAAACCATTAAAAAGAGTTGCTGCTGCGGATGAAACATCTTAAAAAATCATGGTCTGATAATAACATTGTTCCTCATCGCACAAAACATGATTTGAATTGTTTAATTCCGTTAGTTCTTTTCCGTTTTACCTGAAAACTATTGTTATGGAATCAAACTTGCCCAGGAGGCCATTCAATACGCTTGCATTGTCGTTGTCCGGTGGTGGCTACCGGGCCGCATCCTTCCACCTCGGATTGCTTACTTACCTTTCGGAAATCAGCTGGGAAGATACCACACTTCTCAACCGGGTGAGGGTAATTTCTACCGTATCGGGAGGAACTTTTACCGGAGTTTGTTATGCAACAGCCTTAGCATCAGGAGAAAGCCTGGATCAATGTTACCAAAAAATCTACAATTTTATGCGCGATGTAGACCTGGCCGAGGAAGGACTAAAAAACCTGTCAGATCCCGATTCATGGAATTCCGAAAAAAAACGCAGCCTGATCAATGCTTTCTCTCTCGTGTATTTCAAACAATTGGAAAACAATACATTTGCCCATCTTTTTGATCACGATACCCATCTGAAGGAAATCATTTTTAATGCCACAGAGTTCAGTTACGGCCTTCCTTTCAGATTTCAGAGGGTACAAAAAACAAACCAGGCATTTTTTGGAAATTATCAGGTTAATATGCCTTATGAAGCTTTGCGCGAAGTCAGGCTGGCTGATGTTATTGCTGCATCGTCATGTTTTCCGATGGGATTTGAGCCCATCAATTTTCCCAACGATTTCCGCCACAGCCAATCGCCGGTACTGAATAACCTCACCGAATCACAGCAAAGTGATATGTGGGGCAAAAAATGCAAATTCCCGGTCGGCCTGATGGATGGAGGAATAGTTGACAACCAAGGCATTGACAGCGTTCTTAATGCCGAAAAACGCATGCGCAACTATACCGGTGAACTCAAAAATTCGGTGAGTGATGATGCAAAATCCATTGACCTCTATGTGATATCTGATGTGTCTTCTCCATTTATGGATTCTTATGTCCGCACCGAAGAGAAAAAGCTGAATTTCTTCAGAAAGCTGAGTTTCAATAAATTCAAACTGATTGGTATTCTTTCTTTGCTGCTAAGTATTGCTGCTGCATTACTGGCGTTTTACAGCGGACACAAATGGCTGGTTTTCGGCTCAGGGATTTTATCTGGTTTGTTTTTGCTGGGAGGGGTAGTAAGTTTTCTGCTGTCTTCTATGTTTGGTATACTGCTTAAAAAGTTTGATGTTCCTGAGTTTTTCCGCAAAAAAGTGAAACACTTTACCGGTTTGCGATTTGGAATCTATGAAACCCTCATCAGCAACCGGCTGAGTTCGGTGGTTTCTATGGTTTCGGAAGTTTTTATGAAACAAATCAGAAGACAGGAATACGGCAGAGCGTACGACGATCCAGCATGGAAAACCCGTCTGATAACCAATACCATTTACGAACTCACGCCGGAACACACCACTTACCGAAACCATCACAGAAAAGATCCGCTGAGTCCTGAGCTCCGCAAAACCAGTCCGGTATTAATGGCTGCGGCTGCAAAAGCCAAGTCTATGGGCACAACCTTATGGTTTACTCCCGATGAACTGAAAGGAGACAAGGAAAATATGCTCGACACCTTAATTGCCTGCGGACAGTTTACCACCTGTTTCAACCTGATTGAGTACATCGAGAAAATATTGCGCCACCCTGACCACGCTGAAGCATATCAAGCTTATCCTGAGGAACTTCGCGAAAAACTGGACGCTCTTTACAAAAAACTGATGAGCGATTGGGAGACCTTCAATAAAGACCCATATTTTATGGTAAAACTAAGAAGTGTTAAGTAAATGACTCTTCCAATTAATTACACTGCTGCCTTAAAGCATTGTATTCTCCTTAATTATCCAAACAGTTTTAAAAATTCCCGGAATGAAAAGTCATGTTTTTATTGGAATCTATCTGTTGATTGCATTGCTGGTTTTCAGTGCATTGCCCGTTTGGGCTTATTTTTCAGGTATGCAGGATGCCTTGCTCAGAGCCATTATTTACGTTGGTGCTTCAGGCGGAATTGGCGGCACCATCTACAGCATTCGTGCCTTCTATCAAAATATTGGCGGACAAACCTTTAAAGTCAACTGGATTTGGTGGTACATTTTCAGGCCGGTGATAAGTGTGGTAGCAGGTGTGTTTAGTTATTTTCTGATTGTAGGAGGCCTCATGAGTATAAGCAACACCCCGGATGTAACCTTCAGCAAAGGGCTGATGTTCTATTCAACTGTTGCATTTCTGGCTGGTTACTCCTTTACCCGCTTTATGGAGCGTGTGGAAGGCATTGCCGACAACATTTTTTCGAAAAAGGAAAATAAAAAAGATACAACACCCTAATTCAAAAGAAAATGAACGGATTTGATTTCTGGACCGACAAAGGCAAAACTCTGAGCGACAGCGAATTTGCGCGGGCGTTTGCCGCTTTGGGGATTTTGGCTGCATATCCTGGCAAAAAGGCAACGGGAAGTGAAACAGCTTCTGATCAAATCTCTGCAACAGAAGCAGCCAGGGCATTGCTCGAAGAATCAATATCAGCAGTAAAAACAGTTCAGGATGTCCCTGAGCAGCTTATCTGGAAATTCCCTGAACCAGCAACCACGATTCATTTTCAGGAAACATCTTTTGCTCTAGGAGAAGCTGATATGGCCGGGCTGGCTGAAAAATTCGAGGAAATACTAAGTAAAATCAGCAATAAGTCACCTTTTCCAAAACTCAGGCTTTGCATAAAAGACTATGAAAAGCATCAGCCGTTCATGCCCTGGTTCAGGTTATTGCCCGAATCAGGCAAAGGTGAGATAGCTGCAAGTTTATGGATGAATTCCCTGCAACGCGAATTCCCGCTAAAATGGCCTTTAAGATTGGGCTATTTTGAAAATAATCCGGTTGAAGATTCTTTAAACCCGGTTGTCAACATATGGCCATCATCTGTTAATGCGGCTATTTATTCACTTGGGCGTGAGCACGACAACTGCGATATACTCTTTTTCGATGGCACTCTTCAGCAACTTGATCAGCATCTTAAGGATTCACCGGCTGCTGAAAAAGCTTATCTAATCTTTATCAGGGGAAATCCCGGCGACGGAGATACAAATTTCAGGGGCCATGCCCAGCAGTTGATGGCAAAACTCAAAGCGGGTGGAATAGTATGGACGGGCAATCACATCAATGATGCTACTTATACTCAAATGATCAACCGCTTAGTTGAAGGCCTTTGCCATAACCTACCGCTTGATTTTGTTCTAACAGCCAATTTCTCCTATTTTTCAGCAGATGGTGCAGATCCGCTCATTATGCTTACACCAGCGCTGGCAGGCTTCAGGTTGCATAAAGTGGTTGATCAACTGGTCAGAAAATTATCAGCAATGCCCCGAAAAACCATGATAGAGGTTTCAGAAGACACCTTTCACCGGTTGAACTTGCCTGAAGCAGCACCTGCTATGCCGGCTTCGGTCATTAAAAACATGATATCGGGCAACCGCAGCAAAATGATCTATACGGCTGAAAGCACCGGGGCTACAGGCATTACTGAAATGGCAAAGTCCATTAAAAAAGCTGAAGCTGCGCCCGTAATTGCTGATTCACAAAATCAACGCTACCTTTCCGCTAAAAGCTTTATACGTGAAAAGGAAGAGTTTCTGGAAGAAAGAAGAGCACTTTTAACCGGAAAAGAGGCCAGAATCATTGTAAGAATTGGGCCTGAAGACAAAGAATGGGCTGTAAATAAAACGGCGGTTCCCATAGAAAAGCTACCACCTCAGAAAGAGGCCTGGACACTCACTATTATTCTGAGTGAATCCAATCACATCATAGAGCCGCTAAAGCAGAAAATCAAGCTTCCTCAGTTCGGAGCAAGCACTGAATGCGCCTTTGATTTTACTCCTCAGCAGGCAGTTGTCTTCGAAGGGCAGCTATCGGTAGTGCACCGGGGCAGGGTGATACAAACAGCTGTGATAACAATTCCGGTCGCGGACAAAAAGAATAAGAGGCCCCGAAAAGATTCTCTTGCCATTAAGGACATCATTCCAGTAAGGCAGTCATTGGGCGATCTGGATGATAGGCGGCAGTTTGATCTGGCCCTGGTTTCAACCGGCACAGCACAAAAACGACCGGTGCTTACCGGAATTTCAGGTGAACATGCATGGCTGATGAATCCTGAACAGTGCAATTATATTACAACAGAAATCAATGGGTTGTTATCAGAAGTCGCTCTATCGGTAAAAGACTACAACAAGGGATTTGAATCAGAAAAAGGTAAGGAGCTGCTGTTTAATCTTGTGTTGAACGGTTGTGAGCTCTACTCTGCCATTGTGGAATCGGAATTACAGCGCCCGGGAAACAGGGCTGAAATGGCCAAAAAAGAATACATCCAGATAGTAAGTACCCGTGATGAAGCGGTAATTCCATTTGAGTTTATTTACGACCGCGAGGTTCCCGATGATGATGCTGCGCTTTGCAGCAACTGGAAAAAAGCAGTTCAGGAGGGCAAATGCCCCGGCTCATGCAGTAAAAATCAACGCAAAACCATCTGCCCGATGGGTTTCTGGGGATTAAGCAAAGTTATTGAACGGCATGATGTTACACCCGAATTGTCGAAAGGTGGTGCAGCTCATTTTATTCAGTCTGAGGTAATTTCAGGCAGAGGCAACCTGAGCATTCAGTCTCCTGTGATGCTGGCATCAAGTGCCAGAGTAGAAAAAAAATCGCTGGATGCACTGGGTTCCCTGATCAAATCAAAAACCGGAACTGATCCACTTCGGGCACAGGACTGGAACAAATGGGAAGAGCTTGTAAAATCAGGTAAGCCAAACTTTATTCTTGCTTTGCCACATACCGATGGACATGGGGCCAACTCAACCCTTGAGATCGGAAACAAAACCCTGAGAAGCATTCAGGTGCGCAACTCACATGTAAGGCCTGAAGAATCGGGAAATTATCCACTGGTCGCTTTGCTGGGCTGCGATACATCAGGGTCGGCGCTGGAATACAGCAAATACATCAGGCAGTTCAGGCAGAAAGGAGCTGGAGTGGTAATCGGCACCATTGCCACAGTGTATGGTGAACATGCAGCCAGCATGGCAGGCATGCTTGTTGAAGAATTAAACAATAAGAGTTCCGGCAAAGAAAGGCTGGGAGAAATCATACGTTCAGCGAAACGAAATGCCATCGCCAAAGGACTGATTATGGGACTTTGCCTGGTTGCTTTCGGAGATGCAGACTGGAAAATAACACATTAAAATATTATGAGCAATCAAACATTCACTATTGAGCTTTTGCCCGCCAATCAGGGCGATGCCATTTGGGTAGAGTACGGGAAAAAGAGCGATCGCCGCCGGATGATGATAGACGGAGGGCCGATTGATGCCTGGCCTGATATAGAAACCCGGCTGATGAAGCTTAAGGAAGGAGATAAACGGGTGGAGCTGGCTGTTATCACCCATGTGGATACCGATCATATTGAAGGTATGATCAGAATGTTTGCCGAAAAAAGACAAAAATGGCCTATTGCCCCTGAAGATATCTGGTTCAATGGCTACCGGCACATGAAGGAGTCGGCGGTTCTTGGTGGTCGCGAGGGTGATTTCCTGAGTGCATTGCTGCATCACCGCGCATTCGACAAATGGAATAAAAAGTTTGGAAACCAGGCTGTTGCCGCCGATCCCAGTAGAGATCTTCCCATTGTGGAGCTGGAAGGAGGCATGAAAATCACACTGTTATCACCCAGCCCGGCAAAACTGAAAAGTATGGCAAATAAGTGGATAAAAGATTCTGCCAAACACAATCTGAAACCCGGCGACCTCGAAAAAGCATGGGAGCAGTTTCTGGGTTATACCAAACTTCATCCCGATGAGGGCATTCTCGGCGGCCCGGGTGAAATGGACGAAGAAGTGAGGAAACAGCTCAAAGCCGATCAGTCGGCTGCCAATGGTTCAAGTATTGCTTTTCTGGCAGAATATGGTGGTAAAAGTTGTCTTTTTCTTGCAGATGCTCATCATAGCGTAATTACTGCAGCCATCAAAAAGCTGATTCCCCCGGGCGAAACACGCCTTAAAGTTGATGCTGTAAAAGTTTCTCATCACGGAAGCAGAAACAACATCAGCAAAGCTATGATGGAACTGATTGATGCCAGACATTTCCTCATCAGCTCCAGCGGGGCTAAGCACAATCACCCCGATGAGGCCACAGTTAAAGCCATCATTCAGGGATCTCTGCAGGATCCGGTTATCTGGTTCAATTATTCAAGCGAACAAACCCTCATCTGGAAAAAGAAACCCGATGTAAGTCTGCGAAAATATAAAGCCAAATATCCACCAAAAGGAAAATCCGGTGTTACCATTGATTTGTTTAAAGTGTATAAATAAAGGCGGGCATAGATTTTCCAGCCTGGGTGGTTCTTTTTAGCTTCAGCTATTATGTCCTGGCCTGAAGGATAGAACAATTTGATTCCCATTATTCTGAATTTTGAAAGGGTAAATAAAAAATCCGGAACCAAAACCAGCTTTAATGGTTTATTGCATAAATTCGCATGTATGAGCAATTCAATACAATCAGCGGGCAAACAGCAGTTATACCTGATGCTTTCGACTATTTTTCTCACCAACGCACTGGTGGCCGAATTTGCCGGAGTAAAAATCTTCTCTCTCGAAAAACTGCTGGGCATCATGCCGGCTCAGATTCCCTTTTTCGGAGATCAGAAACTCGACCTGAACCTGAGCGTGGGCGTAGTAATATGGCCCATCGTTTTTCTGGTTTCCGACCTGATTAATGAGTACTTCGGACGCGAAGGAGTAAGAAAAATCAGTTTCATTACCGCCGGAATGATTGCCTGGTCGTTTTTGATAGTGCTGGCAGGGACAGAGGTCCCTCCTGCTCAGTTCTGGCTTGAGCTGAACACCACCGATCCCGCTGGCAATCCATTCGACATCAACTACGCCTATACCAGTATTTTCAGAGCCGGACTGGGTATAATCATAGGTTCTCTTGCAGCTTTTCTGGTGAGTCAGTTGATTGATGCCTATGCCTTTCATTACCTTAAAGCACTTACAGGTAGCAAGAAACTATGGCTCAGGGCCACCGGATCAACCGTTATTTCGCAGCTGATTGACAGCTTTGTAATCCTGTTTATTGCATTTTACCTGCTCGGCAACTGGAGCATGGAACAAGTGCTTCAGGTGGGATTGGTGCAATACCTTTACAAAATAACATTAGCCATTTTACTCACTCCACTCATTTATCTTGCGCACTGGATAATTGACGGGTATTTGAAGAAAAATCCGGCTTAAAGAATCAATGATTTTGCTGACTATTTTTTCAGCAGCAGAAACTGATATGGCTCAAGCTGAAGCTGATTTGGAAGTAACTGTTCAATCCCTTCATAATCTATCCATTGCGTACCTCTTAGATCCAAAGGAACCGTATAACTGATGTTGCTGTTTCTAACGTTGGCAATCAACAGTATTTTGCTGTTTTCCAAGGATTTTTCAAGGCAAGCCACATCGTTGTGTTGCCTGATTATATTCTGGCCGCTTCGTGCTGCGGGTTCTGTAGCATACAAATTCAGCATCTTCTGATAAGTGCTTAACATTTCAGGATTCGCACTCCAGTTTATGGATGAATTTGAGAAAAAAGGTACATTAGCCGCAGTGCCAACCTCCTGACTTCCATAAATCAGTGGCACGCCGCCGGTAAAAATTGCCAATGCTGAAGCTGCCAAAGCTCCTTTTGTTCCATTAAATAGATTTACTGGAGTTGCATCCCATGCAGATTCGTCGTGGTTGGTGGTAAAACGTACCCAGTGTTTTCCCTGAGGTGCTGAAACATATTCAGCAGTGTGGGCTGTAAAAATGCGGTTCACCGGCTGACCTGCAAAAACATCCTTTAGTGCTCCATAGAATTGCCAGCCAAAATTCAGGTCGAATCCTGCCGTAAAATGATCGTTTCGTGTGCCTTCGGCAAAAAAGATGAATTTTCTGTTTTGAACTGATCGTATTGAATCTATTGCCTGTTTCCAGAAATCAAATGGAACTCCGTCGGCATAATCGCAGCGGAATCCATCAACATTGGCAGTGTAAACCCAGTATTTCATGGCATCAATCATAGCCAGCCGCATGGCAGAACTGTTATAATTAAGGTCTGCTACATCCATCCAGTTTGTACCTGCAGGATGAATGATATTGCCACTTCCATCCTGAGTGTACCAGCTCTTGTTGCTTATCCAGGGATTGTCCCAGGCTGTGTGATTGGCCACCCAGTCCATCATTACAGCCATTCCACGGGCATGGGCGGCATCTGTGAGCCGTCTCAGGTCATTCAGCGTTCCGTATTCCTGAGCCACCTCTTTGTAGTTTTTCACTGAATAGGGCGAATTTACCGAATTAACCTCCCCAACCGGATGTATCGGCATCAGCCACAGAACGTTAACCTTTAGTTTTGCGATTTCATCCAGACGGTTTATAACACCCTGAAGATTTCCTGCTGAGCTAAATGCCCTCAGATTAACTTCATACATTATTATATCCTCTACATCAGGTACTCCGGCAAATGGGGTTCCATATTGCTGATAAACAGAGTCTTTGATAACAGGATCAGGGTTTTGAGGAGAATCGTTGTCTTTTTTATCGCACGAAACAGCAATAAGCAGCAAAAATGACAGGGCAGTAAGGATGAGCTTTTTAATCATGGGAGAATTGTTTGAGCAGAAATGAAATTGGCGTTGAGTGGAAGCCACATTGCAAAAATAACCTAAAAAATTCAGATTGTTTCAGGTGTATTGACTTACAATCCTTAAATCATGGTTAATATCTCAGTGTAAATTTTATTAAAATTTAATCCGGAAAAATTGAAAAGGGGAAAGCTCAGGTACACTTTAAAGCCTTGCACAAAATGCTTTACCTTTGCAAAAAATTGAGCTATGGCACGCAAAAGCCGGAAACAGGAGGAAATTATCCGCGAATCTCATGAACGAAGCAAGAGTTTCGGTATTACGCGCGATCAGCAATTCCCTTCGCTTTTGCTCTCTGCCGCCGAAAAAGAGATTCTGCTTGAAGAAAACCGGGACCTGATTGAGGTTGCCGGGCCTTTTCTGAAATTATTGTACAATTTTCTGGAAGGTTCAGGATTTATCATTGTTCTTACCGACAAAAACGGATGCATTCTGAATGTTTCGGGCGATGCCGATACTGTTGATGCTGCCACCGGCCTGAATATGGTGGTAGGTGCTTTTATGAACGAAAAAAGCATTGGTACCAACGCAATGGGTACTGCATTAAACGAAAATGCCCCGGTACAGGTTTCGGCATCGGAGCACTTCATCACCGCCTACCACCGCTGGACCTGCTCTGCAGCGCCCATACATGACGAAGAAGGCAGCATCATCGGCACAGTGAACCTAACTGGCAGCCGCGAACTGGTTCATCCACACACACTTGGATTGGTTGTAGCAGCTGTTTCGGCCATCGAAAATGAACTTAAGAATCTGAAAAATGAAGCCAGACTCCGCGAATCGGTACAATTCATCAATCAGGTCATGGATTCTCTTTCGCTGGCAGTCCTGTCAGTTAATAATCAGGGAATGATTACCACTGCCAACAAAATGGCGCATAAATACCTGAAACTCCCCAACGGACAGTTACCTGGAAATCAGGTAAGAAATTATATTCAAGGTTTTGATAAGCTGATTTCTGTTGTAGCAGAGCCCGGAATCTTGCTTGATGAAGATACCCTGCTGAATACTTCCACAGGTGCAGAATCATTCAGTTTGAATGCTTACCCCATCACTCTTACCGATGGCAAAATTGAAGGTGCCGTCATCAGTTTCAGGGAAATGAAACGTGTGTATAAAACAGTGAATAAATACACCGGTATGCATGCCCGCTATACATTTGAAGATCTGATCGGAGAAAGCGACGAAATCAAAAGAGTTACAGAATATGCAAAAGCCGTTGCCGATAGTCCTTCCACAGTGCTGATTACCGGCGAAAGCGGTACAGGCAAAGAACTGATAGCCCAATCCATGCACAACCACAGTTCGCGGGCTGAGAATGGTTTTGTGGCATTGAATTGCGGCGCAATACCACCTTCGCTTATTGAAAGTGAACTGTTTGGTTACGACGAAGGGGCATTTACAGGAGCTTTCAAGGGAGGCCGTCCCGGAAAATTTGAACTGGCCAACGGTGGCACCTTATTTCTGGATGAAATTGGCGAAATGCCAACTGATATGCAGGTGAAACTGCTCAGGGCATTGCAGGAAGGAAACATTACCAGAGTGGGCGGAAGCAAGCAAATTCCTGTGGATGTGAGAATCATTGCCGCTACTAATAAAAATCTTAAAGAAGAAATTGAAAAAGGCAACTTCAGAAGTGACCTTTACTACCGTTTGAGTGTTATTCCGATTCATTTACCTGCTTTGCGCGAAAGACGGGAAGATATCCCATTACTCATCAGCTATTTCCTCAACCTGAAATCAGTAAAGCTTAAAAAGACAGCACCTGAAATAGAGAAGGACCTCTTTATACGCCTTACCTGGTACGAATGGCCGGGAAACATCAGGGAACTGGAAAATTTTATCGAAAAGTATGTAAACCTTAGCGGCGACCTTTCGTTTGACCCCGAAACCTTCTCACAACAAAAAGAGAGTACGATATCAGTAAAATTCACTTCAGATTCAAATGAAATTGTAACCCTGGCTGAGGCTGAACGAAACGCCATACTAATTGCGTTGGAGAGCACTTCCCGAAACATAAGCCACACAGCCCGTGCACTGGGCATCAGCCGGAATGCTCTTTATGAAAAAATGAAGAGGCTTGGCATCAATTAAGCCAAACCATTTGTGGCTTTCATAACAAACATTTCCGATCCATTTTAAACTTGTTTGAAAGCATCTGACAAGCTCATTTTTTCTCTTTTGTGCATTCCCTGAACAATATTTTACATTTTCTTTCTAAGAGATTTACTGAATCTTAAAACATGAACCAACCTCTGATATATCTATACTCTTATTTTTCAGCATCTTACACAGTATTTAGAAAAGATATAAATTATCTCTAAATTCCTTCTATCAGCTACGGAATTTCTACTTTTAGCCCACAAAATACACCTGTTATGCGCGTTGCAAGAATATCGAAACAAGAAAAACCTGTTAACGGCGATGTACCCGACCTGAGCTTGCTCAATCCTCTCATCAGCAAGTACAAAGGCCGCAAGGGAAACCTGATACCTTTATTACAGGGTGCACAAAACATTTACGGCTTCATTCCATCAGAAGCTTTTGTAAAGATTTCGGAAGAAACCGGATTAAGCCTGAGTGAAATGTATGGAGTAGCAACCTTTTATGCTCAGTTCAGGCTGAAACCTGTTGGGAAGCACATCATTAAGGTTTGTCATGGCACTGCCTGCCACGTTCAGAATGCCAACGCCATTACCGATGCCATACAGGATTCACTCAGGATAAAAGACACCGAAACCACCGAAGACGGACTCTTTACGCTTGAATCCGTTGCCTGTCTTGGATGCTGCTCTCTGGCTCCCGTGATGATGATTGGCGAAGATACCTATGGTAAACTTACTGGCAAAGAAGCAGTTAAGATTATCAAGGAGATTCGTTTAAAAGAATCGCAACCGGCAGAAAACAAATAATCGTTAACATTACCTTATCCCAAAAGATATGAGCAAAACTCAGGTAATTGTAGGATTGGGCAGTTGCGGAATTGCTGCAGGTGCCGGAAAAACCTACGAAAAGATAAAAGCACTCAAAGAGGCTGAAAATCTTGATTTCGAATTAAAGAAAACCAGCTGCGTTGGTATGTGTTACCGCGAACCACTGGTTGAGATAGTTGATAAAAATGGTACCTACCTCTACGGAGAAATTGACGAAAACAAAGTTTTTGAAATCATTGACAAACACATTGTCCAGGGCAATCCTGTTAAAGAATATGTGGTGCAGTCGGACCTTTTTAAAACCGAGGAAAACGAATTCCTTGACGATCAGGTAAAGATTGTACTTCGCAATTGCGGGCACATGGACCCCGAGAGCATAGAAGAATACGAAGCCCGAAACGGTTACAATGCACTCAGAAAGATTGCCGGTGAAAAGATTTCGCAGTCCGATGTCATTCAGAAAGTGCTCGATTCAGGAATCCGTGGCCGCGGAGGCGGAGGATTTTCGACTGGTATGAAATGGAGATTTGCAGCCAACAATCCTTCTGACGAAAAATACATCATCTGTAATGCTGACGAGGGAGACCCCGGTGCATTTATGGACAGGTCGGTGCTCGAAGGTGACCCGCATGCAGTGCTTGAAGGAATGATTATCGGGGCTTATGCCATTGGAGCTACCGATGGAGTAATTTATTGCCGTGCAGAGTATCCTTTGGCCATCAAGCGCCTCAACATTGCCATTGAACAAGCCCGCCAAAAAGGATATCTGGGTGAAAACATTCTGGGCATTGAGGATTTTAATTTCAATTTGCACATCAAAGAAGGTGCCGGTGCTTTTGTGTGTGGTGAAGAAACTGCACTCATAGCCTCGGTGGAAGGAGAACGCGGAATGCCACGCAAACGCCCCCCCTTCCCTGCCGCTTCGGGCCTGTGGAAAAAACCCACCAATATCAACAATGTTGAAACCTTCGCCAATATCCCCTGGATAATTCTCAACGGACCAGAAGCATATTCACGATACGGAACCGAAAAAAGCAAAGGAACCAAGGTATTTGCCCTGGCAGGAAAAATCAAAAGATCAGGTCTGGTTGAAGTTCCCATGGGCATTACCATCCGCGATGTAATTTTTAAACTAGGCGGTGGAATACAGGACAATAAAAAATTCAAGGCAGTTCAAATGGGAGGCCCTTCCGGAGGATGTATTCCCGAGTATCTTGCTGATACCATTGTAGATTATGATTCAGTAAATGCAACCGGTGCCATTATGGGTTCAGGCGGTATGGTGGTGATGGATGAAACCACCTGCATGATTGATGTTGCTAAATTCTTCCTCGATTTTACCCAGAAAGAAAGCTGCGGAAAGTGCACTTTCTGTCGCATTGGTACCAAAAGAATGCTCGAAATCCTCATCAGGATTACCGAAGGAGAAGGCCGCCACGGCGACATTGAGTTGCTCGAAGAACTTGCCTACCAGATCAAGGATACTTCACTTTGTGGACTGGGTCAAACAGCTCCGAATCCTGTACTCACCACCATACGATACTTCCGTGATGAATATGAAGCCCATATTTACCACAAGAAATGCCCGGCCAAAGTGTGCAAAAAGTTGCTTACTTACGAAGTAGACGCTGAAAAGTGCACCGGTTGTACAGTTTGTGCGAAGAATTGCCCGACCAAAGCCATTGATGGCGACAGAAAACAAATCCATTTTATCAGGCAGGAAGATTGTATCCGCTGTGGCGAGTGCTACTCAAGGTGTAAGTTCGACGCCATCAAATTGTTCTGATACAGCCGATTACCAACCCAAAGCCAACAAAAGATGAAGAATAAAGTTAACATCATCATAAACGACCAGATTGCCAAAGGCTACGAAGGAGAAACCATTTTATCAGTAGCCCGCAGGCATGGCATCGAAATTCCAACCCTTTGCGATGACCCGCGCCTTGAACCTTTTACATCCTGCTACGTATGCGTGGTTGAGGTAGAAGGAATGCGCGGAATGCAGCCCTCTTGCTCAACTAAAGTAGCAGAGGGTATGAAAATAAAAACCCACAGCGATAAAGCACTGAAGGCCCGCAAAACTGCGCTGGAACTGATGCTCAGTAACCATTATGCCGATTGCATCGGTCCCTGCAAACAAACCTGCCCGGCAGGAGTTGATGTTCAGGGTTATATTTCGCTCATCGAAAAAGGTTTATACAGCGAAGCAGTTGCTGTAATCAAGGAAACCAACCCACTGCCAGCCATTTGCGGCCGCGTTTGTGTGCGCCCCTGCGAAGTAGCTTGCCGCCGCAACCTGATGGACGAAGGTGCACCCGTTGGTATAGATTACCTGAAACGTTTTGCTTCTGATTACGACCTGGATTCGCCAGATAAATTCCGTCCGCATGTAAAAGCCGACAGTGGCAAAAAAGTTGCTGTAATCGGTGCCGGCCCCGGAGGTTTGTCAGCTGCTTTCTTCCTGCGAAAAGAGGGACATGCCGTTGATATATTCGAAGCAAGTCCGGCTGCAGGTGGATGGCTCAGATACGGAATTCCTGAATACCGGCTTCCAAACAATCTGCTGCAGCGCGAAGTAGACAATATCACTGAAATGGGTGTAAATATCCACTACAACCAGCGTCTTGGTGAAAATATCAGCTACAGGGAGATCAAAGAGAAATACCAGGCTACCATTCTGGCGATTGGTTCACAACGAGGCACTTCCATTGGATGTGAAGGTGATGATGCCTCAGGAGTATATGCAGGGACCGATTTTTTGAAAGAACTTGAACTGAATAAGGAAAACAAACCCGATTTCAGAGGAAAGACTGTTGCTGTTATCGGAGGTGGAAATACCGCTATGGACTGCTGCCGTACATCGCGCAGGCTGGGGGCAGAAAAAGTTTATGTAATCTACCGCAGAACAGAAAAGGAAATGCCTGCCAACCCCATCGAAATTCATGAATCGAAGCTCGAGGGAGTGGAATACATGTTCCTGACTTTGCCGTTAAAAGTTAAAAAAGACGAAAACGGACACATCAAAAGCATGATCTGCATGCGCATGGAACTTGGAGAACCCGATGCATCAGGAAGACGAAGACCGGTTCCGGTTCCTGACAGCGAGTTTGAAATCAAGGTTGATGTTGCTTTGGCTGCAATTGGTCAAAAAACCGATATTAACTTCCTGAACGATATCAATTCAAACGAAAGCACAGGGCAGCTTGCTCCCAACAAATGGGGCGATATTGATGCCGACAAAAATACCTTACAAACCGGAATTCCTTCCATGTTTGCTGCCGGTGATGGAGTTACCGGACCCGCAACATTGATTCAGGCAATTGCTCAGGCCAAAATAGCAGCGCTGAGTTGCCATCAGTTTCTTACCGGACAGGAAATTAAACCAGCCCAAAAAGAGTTCCTCAGCAAAAAAGAAAACTTCAGGGAACAAAGCAATCACGACATCGCTGGAAAATTTGCCACACAACACCGGCACGAAATGCCTGTGCTTGAACCCACCGACAGGTTTAATTTTAATGAAGTGGAACTGGGTTACGAAAACGAAACAGTTGCACAGACCGAAGCTGCACGCTGTCTGGAATGCGGATGCACAGCTTATTTCGATTGTGATCTGAAAAAATACTCTACAGAATACGGTGCAGAGCAAAAACACTTTGAAGGTGAACACCGCGAATACGATGTAGATTTCAGGCACCCTTACATTGAGATTGATAATAATAAGTGTATTCTGTGTGCCCGTTGCGTAAGAATCTGCCGTGAAGTGGTAGGCGCAAAAGCCCTCGGACTGGTCAATCGCGGTTTCGATACTTTTGTGGCACCAAGCATGGGCAATTCGCTGAGCGATACCAATTGTGAATCCTGCGGACTCTGCCTCTCAACCTGCCCGACGGGAGCTCTTACTGAAAACAAACTCTTCAAACCAGGCCCGGTAAAAACAGAAAGTTTCAGAACCATATGTAACTACTGTTCAGTAGGTTGTACTATCGAAATACATCACCGCAAAGGTTTTGTAATGGAGGTGAAAGGTGTGGAAGGATTGGTAAATCAGGATGGGAATATTTGCCGGTACGGAAAGTTCGGATATCAGTATCTGAATGACAAAGCCAGAATTACACAGCCTTTGTTCCGTAAAAATGGTCAGTTGCAAGCCATTGAATGGGATGAGGCATTTGAAATCATTGAAAAGGAAATCAGAGCATCCAACCCTGAAACAACTGCTTTCTTTGCCGGGGCAAGACTCACCAACGAGGAGCAATATCTGGTTCAGAAATTAGCCAGAGCCGGTGCCAAAACCAACAATATTGGCAGTTTCCATTATCTGGGAAGAGGCAGCAATTATTCCAGACTGTCGAAAGCCAATCTGCCATTCCCCGAGCTCACCGAATCGAGCAGAATTTACCTGCTGGGTGCTGAAATAAGCCGCGACAATGCTGTAGCCGGTTTTATGATCTGGAATCAGCAGAAAACCAAAGGAACACCGGTTGAACTGATTACAACTGAAAAACCAAGCACCTCAGCACACAAAGCCGACCACATCATCGGCATCAGTTCATACTACCATTTTGTAAAGGCAGTGAATCATTACCTGCTTTCGCACAAGCTTGAAAACCCGCTGTTTATCAGAGACCTGATTGACAACTTTGCTGAGTATCGCGATGAGGTGCTTAAAGAATCTTTCGACGAACTGGTAAAAGCCTCGGGTGTTGACAGAGCCGAAACCATCATGCGTTTTGCGATAGATTACAACAACGAAAAAGCAGCAGTAATTGTATTTTCTGAAAAAGAACTTTCGGGGCGCACTTGTGCCGAAATATTCAATCTGGCATGTATTACCGGCAAACACGGAAAAACCGGCAGCGGACTGATGTTGCTTAAAGAGAAAAACAACAGCCACGGTTTGCACGATATGGGTGTGATGCCCAACCTGGGCCCGGGTGCCTGCGACTGGGACGATCCAATACTTCGTCAATCCTTTGAACACAACTGGGAATGCGGCGAATTACCTGCCGGACATGGAATACATCTTCATGAACTCAACAAGGGGCATTATAAGAAACTCTTCGTGTACGGAGAAGACCCTGTTGGCTGCGCTTTTGATAAAGATCAGGCCAAATCATGGTTTAATAACACGGAATTTGTTGTTGTTCAGGATTATTTCCTCACCGAAACTGCTGCATTGGCTACTCTGGTGTTGCCTGCATCATTACCCTGGGAGTCAGGCGGAACATTTACCAACGCCCAGAAGGTGATTCAGAAAATTGACAAAACAACAGATGGTCCGCTTAAGCACGAAGGCTGGGAACAATCAGGCATAATTCTTGAAAAGCTGAAGCTGGGCAAACCAGAAACAGCCGACGATGTAATGTTTGAAGTTGCATCACTCCTTCCCAAATATTGCACCAGCAGTAAATTGAGATTCAGAATTACAGGAACCGACAATTATAACCCTATGTTTGCACATGGATGCGATCATCTGAATTTGCGTTTCGACAAGGAGTTTGAGGCTGCTTTTAAATAGACTCTTCTTAAAATCTGATCGTTCCATTCATCAGAAACTTATAGTGCAACCCCGGATAACAGCCGTTACCGGGGTTGTATTTTATTAATTTATCGTGTAAAACAAAAACGGCCTGTTTTTCAGGCAATAGAAAGGTACATTAAAATAATCTATGTAGTCAGGCCATGTGTTAATAAACGAGGAATTTCCCTGAAACCTCGGCATTATTTTCGTAAACAATCCTGAAAAAATATACACCCCGGCCCTCACGTCCTGAAAGCAGGGAAAAACGGCGTTCATTCACATTAAAACTTCTGAAGAATCTGCCCTGCGCATCAAAGATAAACACCTCTGCATTGCGGGCCGGAGGATTGGCAATAAGCAGTTCAGCATTTCCGGGATATGAAAGAACCACAAAGCCTTCGTCGCCAACAGTAAGATACTCAACCCCAAGGCTGGAAGTAAAACCATAATTCCCGAGCTCAAGGCGGTAAAAATTCATGGCGTTTTTATTCGGAAAGCTATCGGTGTAGGTATAGGTAAACGGCACATCGGGTCGGCCACAAATGCCCGGGATATCTCCAATCTGATTAAATACAACTCCATCATCCGAGCGGTCAATTCTGATGCCATCGCAAAGACTTCCGCTTTTAAAGGTAAATCTGAGAAATATGGTTGTACCTTGCTGATAACCTGAAAAATCCTGCAAAAGCGGATGAGCCTGTGCATTCACTTTCTGGATAGCGAACAACAGAAAAACAAACAGAATTATAGATATGTGTTTCATCGTAAACCTTTTTTATCAACAGTCAGGGATGCCGGGGGGCATATCTTAACCGAAACTCACCACTGTATGCTTAACTTGCTTTATGTTCGATGCTTCATCTGAGTAAAGTTGATGAAAAGTATTGAATCCAGAATCAGACAACACTTGGCAATAAAACAGCAAGTCCGGCAGTACAACAAAATCTTATGCCTCTATGTTTACAGGCACGATGATTTTAAGAGAGCAAAACTGTCTGTGCTCTCTTGATGTATTGTTCATTGAAACAAAAAATACATTAAGAGATTTTATTACTTCCTATCAATGGTGTAATAATATAAAATATAAGACTCCTGGCCTTCGTATGACATGGTTCCCCTTAATCTGGCGAAAAGCAGTCCATCTTTGTATTCGAGTTCCATATTGTATTTATAGAGATTAATTATAGCATCCGTAAATTTTTTCAAGGGCTCAATAGCCTCTCTTACCTGATCAGGAGCGTCAATTCTGGATTCAAACTCCATTGGGAATTTTGCAGAAGGAGCCCCTCCATCCCCATTCTCAAACTTACCGGATCCATTAAAAGCATAATAAACCATTGTGTCACCAGGTGAAATCCTTATTTTTACTTTTATATTGCCAGCAGGGTCTACTTTTAGGTTTATTACCTGATCATTTGTATTGTTACCTCCAGAGTTATTACCAGCTTCTTCAACTATAACATTTCCTTTTATATCAGGCATCTCGCTCTTTATGCAAACACCTGAATAACTCCCTGCCATCAATTTTAACATCTGAGGGAAGCCCGCTTCCCCTTTTGATTCATTTATTTCTCCCTCCTTATCCAGATAAAACTTTACATCAGCACGGGAGTTCCCCATATCAAATTTCTGTGTAAGTGTCTTCCCTTTGTAAA
>JANJXJ010000091.1 GCA_024709105.1 Lentimicrobium sp.
AAACATAAGAAACAGCTATGTGAGTGGCCGGAGTAATAAAAATGTGTTCTACATCAATAAGGTGGCTTATTACTGAAAGATGCTTTTAAATATCTTCAGCTGGAAAAGCTTTATAATTTTCCTGATCTGTTCAGTAAATTAAGGTGTAATTTTATTTAGGGTCTGCTGAAAAACTCCGTTAGGAGTTTCCCTATTATATGGGACATTCCGATACTTCGGAAACCCCCGGTGCGGCTTGCCAAACCGGGGGTTAATGGATCGTCAAACAAAACAACCCTGTAAGGGTTGCCCTTTATCATGGCGGAATCCTCTCCGGGGTTCTGTTTTTGAGGCCGTATTGCACAACTCCCAATTGCATTGAGGGTTACTAATGGGCAGTCTCAACGGCATTTTGTATCTTCAGTTCATTGTTTGGTGCATGGAATATTGAGATAACCTCATTAAAACCATGCACTTTTGTTCTAACCTAACTCTGAAAGTTACTGCCAATATGATTTTTAATTATTTTTAAGCAGACCCTATTTAATTCAGTATATTACACCTGAATTGGTTTTTAATTTAATCCAGTAGAGCTAATCTTTAGAAAATAATTTTTATCCTTGTTTGTAACAAATGAAATATCAGGATTGCATAGGGCAGTTAAAATGATTCTCTCAAAATTTATGTTATAAGTAATGTTGAAATAGCCTGTTAAATTCGGTTTCTTTTGAGAAGTAAACTGAAATTTTGCTACTAATCCCCCTCCTCAAAAACCTAAAGCATTGTCATTCTAATCGTAACGAAGTGGAGAGAAGAACCGACCAAAGGCGTGCCCCGCAGTAGTGCAGCGAAAGCGGGGGAGCTCACCGGCAGAACCCCGCCGCCGATGGCGGCGCGGTGGAAGGTAATCTCATAGAGCGTTAATACGTTTTCCCGGACAACAGTGTTTTTAAACCTTGAAATTACCATTTACCGGCATAAATAGTTGTAATTCTATTCAAATACGACTCACTTTTTGAGCAAAAAAAAGGCCGGCGATTAAGCCGGCCTTTTGTATATAGTATCGTTAATTATTTAACGAGGTTAGCAAATTCAGGAACGGTGAAGAATTTGATAAATTCACGGTCTTCAGCAGCCTGAGCTTTGAGTGAAGGATCAGCAGCAATTGCTTTTGCAAGATTGTCGGTAAGCATCTTAACATCATTGTTACGAGCACCGGCAACTGCGAGCAGGTAATAATTGTGAGCTGATTCAGGAGCGCATTTCAGTGAATTTGCAGCTTCACTGTATTTGCCGGTCATGATCTGAGCCAAAGCTACATTGCTGTTGCATTTCTTGCTTCCCATCATACCCAGGGCTGATTCGTATTTGCCGGCAGCAAGCTGAGTAATACCCATATTGTAATTTACATCAGCACCTAAACTTTTGGCTTTGTTGTATTGAACAGCAGCGCCTTTGAAGTCTTTCTTCTTTGAAGCAAGGGCACCGAGGTTGTTAACAACGGCTTTGTTGTTGGGCTCAAGCTGATCGGCCTTTGCAAGGTGTGAAGCAGCTTCTCCCAGTTGATTGGCATTCAATTCACACATTGCTGCATTGTTGAAGCCTCTCCAGTCTTCAGGGAACTGGGTTGTAGCTGTCTTGTAAATACGATACCTGGTTTCTCTGTCCTTGGTTAAGGTAGCAGCATAGAGCAGTTCTTCCTTGTCAAGTTTTGAAGGATCGCTGGTTGCAAGAGTTGCAATTTCTTCGTCAGTTTTCTTGGGTTCGAAGCAATTAACTTTAATTACAGCACGACGGAGCGGAGGAAGAATGTCGTCTTCAATTTCTTTGTAAACCAACGCCATATTGCGGATTTCCTGTTCGCGTCTGGTAACATCAGGTTGTGAATTAACAACATTCATAATGATGCGTTTGTCGCCGATGTTTGAGGCTTCAACTGCTTTCATGAAACCATTCCAGTCTTCACCATTGGCATAGGTGTTGAATTTGATGGTGTTTTCAGGATCTTCAATAACGAAAGGAGCTTTTTTATCTTTGGCCATTTTCTTGATCATGTCAAGTAAATGTTTTTTACCAGCCTGAGCACGACGCTCTGAAAGTCCCTGGTTAAAGCTCTCTTCTCCTTCGGGTGAAGCCCAGGCATTGATATCAATATCGCGGATGGTGTATCCCATTCTGATAAATGAAGCCAGTTCTTCAAGTTGTTTTTCAACCTGATTGTTCCTGTTGAGCGGAAGTCTCCAGTTCAGGTTATGCATGTTAACCTGGAAGTAAATGGTTGCATCCTTGCTGATGATGGTTTCTTTTTCGTAAGCATGGTCTGCAAGAATAAGGTCTTCATCGTGCATGATTCTCATATCGGTAACGATAACTCCATCAGCAAGTTTACGCTCCGGAAGATCAATTACCTTGTATTTTGCTCCGATTTCTTCGGCAGTTGCATTTTTCGATACTGGTTCTTTTGGCTCATAAAGCGAAGGAGAAACCACCAGGTCAGAAACATTCATACCAGGCTCGTAAGGAATACAATCAACATAAGTGTAGGTTCCACCGGTTTTGTAGTTGATTACAATGCCATCTCCGTTTACATCTTCACCCTGGAAATTAACTGCTTTCAGCTTGCGGGTGGTTCCGGCATATTTGATTTCAGGCTGGAAGTTCATCGCAGCTTTCTTGGCAAAATATTTCTCGGGGAAAGTAACTTTTACATTTACACAAACAGTGTCGCCAACTTTTACGAGAGGATCGGGAGTGGTTTCGTATTTAACCAAACCATAGTTCTTCTCCATTGACTTAAGGTTAGCACTGGGTTTGAATTTGTAAGTAACTCCCAGCATTGCTGTTGCGTAAGCATCGTTCTTTTCGCTTTCGATCAGATCGAGGTCATCCACAAACATTTTGCGGAGGTTATACTCTACATTGAGATCCCATTTTTCAGCAAGACGGAAATTTAGCCCAAGTCCCATAGGGATACTAACTTTGCGGTAAGCTTCCTGATCAAATGGCTCAGGAGCGTCGGGGCCGTTGCGGTCAATAACAAATTCATCGCTGTTACGATAAAGAACAGATGAATAGTTGGTCAATGCAGCACCAGTAAAAGCGTAAATATTCAGGAATCGTTCAGGCTTATAACCAAAAATCAAATTGGTCAGACTGGCTGTGACGTTTAACTGCCCGTCCCAAACACTAGAAGACATCCTGAGATCGGCTTCTTCCCTTGTACTTACTACCCAGCCGTTGTTAAAAACTCCTCTGAGTCCCAATACCGGGGTAAACTGATATCCGGCACCAACTCCGTAAAAGAAATTGACCCTTTCGTTATAGAGGTCAAATTCATTTACATCGCCAAAGAACTGAGAAACTCCACCGCTGGCCTGCAGGTAGAAGTGTTTGTCGAAAGATGATTTTTTCTCACTTTTTGCTGCAGCATCATCCTGGCCAAGCACCAGAACAGGGGCAAACCCAAGCAGCAGGATGAGCATCATCACAAATTTGTAGCTGACTTTTTTCATAATGGTCATAGTTGTTAATAAACGGTTTCTTTTTTGTTTAAGTTTTCGGTCTCTCAAAAGTTTGGACAAATATAGGGCAGTTTCTGAGGTTTTCAAAAAAAAATGCCTATATTTATTTAAAACATTGCAAAATAAGGATATTTTGCTTGTTTAACCCGCCTTTTCTGACTTCCAAATAACAAAAGTAGGTGTTAAAAGTTTGACATTGTTTAAATTTTCCATTTAAAATGTTCAACTGAATTGATCAAGTCTCATTTGGGCAACAGGTGGAACTGTAAATACTAAAAATTCACTCAAAATTGGTTAGACCTTCGAAATTTCAAAAAAAGATCCCAGATCAGAATTCCTGCTGATACTGAAACATTTAACGAATGCTTTGTTCCGTATTGTGGTATTTCGATGCAGATATCGCAATGAGGCATTACCTCATCAGAAACCCCGCTGACTTCATTGCCGAAAATTAAAACGTATTTTTTGTCCTTCTCAGGAATAAAATCATCAGGAATAATGCTGCCTTGCGCCTGCTCGGCTGCTACAATTACATAGCCATCCTGCTTCAGTTTTAAAACAGCATCCAGCGTTGATGTATTATATTCCCAGTCAACCGATTCTGTTGCCCCAAGTGCAGTCTTTTGTATTTCCCGGTTAGGTGGTGCTGCCGTAATTCCGCATAATATTATTTTCTCAATCCGAAATGCATCAGAAGTCCTGAATACTGAACCTGTATTGTGCTGACTGCGAATGTTGTCCAGAATTACAATCAAAGGAATCTTCGAGGCATTCTTAAAATCTTCAACTGTCATCCGGTTCAATTCCGACATGGATAATTTTTCCATTTGTTGCTGTTTTTGTGTGTGCAAAAGTAAAATGTTTAAAAAATCAAATCAAAACCTGGGGAAGATTAAGTCAAACTATCTATTTTTGTTATTTTTAAATTTACCATTTTGGCAAAGGAAAAGGACGGAAAAGTAGCGGAAACGCCTTTGATGAAGCAATACAATTCCATCAAGGCGAAGTATCCCGATGCCCTGCTGTTGTTCAGGGTAGGCGATTTTTACGAAACATTCGGAGAAGATGCCGTAAAAACATCTTCCATACTGGGCATTGTGCTCACCCGAAGGGCCAACGGTGCAGCCTCTTATGTTGAGCTGGCAGGATTTCCGCATCATTCTCTGGATACTTATCTGCCAAAATTGGTCAGAGCCGGGCACAGGGTCGCCATTTGTGATCAGCTTGAAGATCCAAAACTTACCAAAACCATTGTAAAACGTGGTGTTACTGAATTGGTTACCCCGGGTGTTTCTTACAACGACAAGGTGCTTGAAAACAAGCAAAACAACTTTCTCGCCAGCATTCACCTGTTGCCGAAAAACAGCGGAATTGCTTTTCTTGATATCTCCACCGGCGAGTTTTTGATTGCTGAAGGAAACAATGACTACATTGACAAACTTCTTCAAACTTTTAAACCTTCGGAAATAGTTGTTCAGAAATCACTCAAAAAGGAATTTTCCAGCCTTTTTGGTGAAAAATTTTATATCAATACCTTCGAAGACTGGGTTTTTACTTCTGATTTCGGAAATGAAACTTTGCTCAGGCACTTTAACACCCGTTCACTCAAGGGTTTTGGTGTGGAAGAAATGCCTGCAGGTGTTATAGCTGCCGGTGCGGCCATGCATTATCTTGCAGAAACTCAGCACGATAAAGTAGGCCATATTTGCAGGATTTCGCGAATAGAAGAAGATCATTATGTGTGGCTCGATAAATTTACGGTGCGAAATCTGGAAATCCTGAACTCTCCCAACGAGCAGGCTACCACACTTTTACACATTCTGGATCATACAGTTTCGCCCATGGGCAGCCGCCTGATGCGCCGCTGGTTGGTTATGCCGCTTAAAGACAAGCAGCCCATCGTGGAAAGACACGATGCAGTGGAGTTTTTTGTTCGGAATCGTGATGTTTCTGAACAGCTGGTTCAGCAATTGAAAATTGTAGGCGACCTGGAGAGAATCATCTCAAAAGTTGCTGTTGGCCGGATTAATCCCAGAGAGGTTGTACAATTGCGCAGGGCATTACTGGCTCTTGATCCGGTTAAGGAAATTTGTGCTGCAGCACCTGTTCCTGCACTCCGGCTGATGTCTGAACGCATCAATCTCTGCAGCCTCATGGCCGAAAAGATTGGAAATGAGATCAATCCGGATCCACCGGTAGCATTGAATAAGGGAAATGTTATCGCTACGGGCATCTCGCAGGAACTGGATGAGCTTCGTGAGCTATCACATTCGGGCAAAGATTACCTGGCCAGGCTTCAGCAGCGGGAGTCGGAAAGAACGGGAATACCCTCATTAAAGGTTGCCTTCAATAATGTTTTCGGATATTATCTCGAAGTAACCAACACCCACCGCGATAAGGTCCCTGCTGAATGGGAAAGAAGGCAAACCCTGGTCAATTCAGAGCGTTATATCACACCTGAACTCAAAGAATACGAATCTAAAATTCTGAATGCAGAAGAAAGAATTCTTGAGCTTGAAACCGGGCTTTACAATGATTTGGTTTTCGGTTTGGTTGATTATATCGAACCCATACAAACCAATTCGCGCATACTGGCCAGGCTGGATTGTTTGCTCTCTTTTGCTGCAGTTTCGGTTCAGAATGGATATGTAAGGCCTGAAATGAATGATGGCTACAGCCTGAATATTGTGAATGGCAGACACCCTGTAATTGAAAAAAACCTGCCTCCGGGCGAACAATATGTGGCCAATGATGTAAAACTGGATGATCAGCAACAGCAAATTATCATCATCACCGGGCCCAACATGTCGGGTAAATCGGCATTGCTCAGACAAACGGCATTGATTGTACTCATGGCTCAGACAGGTTGTTTTGTGCCTGCTTCAAAAGCTGAAATCGGCATGGTGGATAAGATTTTTACCCGGGTGGGTGCTTCTGACAACATTTCGTCGGGAGAATCAACCTTTATGGTAGAAATGAATGAAACTGCGAGTATTCTTAATAATATCAGTAACCGCAGTCTTATCCTGCTTGATGAAATTGGCAGGGGAACCAGTACTTACGATGGAATAAGTATTGCCTGGGCCATTGCTGAATACCTGCACGAACATCCGTTGTTCAGGGCTAAGGTTTTGTTTGCCACGCATTATCACGAGCTAAACGAAATGGCTTCGAGTATGAACCGTATCAAAAATTATCACATTTCGGTGAAAGAAGCCGGTAAGCGGGTAATTTTTATGCGAAAACTTGAACCCGGAGGCAGTGAACACAGTTTTGGGATTCATGTTGCCCGGATGGCAGGAATGCCACAAACAGTGCTGGAACGCGCCAACGAACTGCTTTCAGTGCTCGAAAAATCGCATGGAGAAGGACAATTGCAGGCTTCAACCCCAAAAAAGAAGGCAAAAAATGCCGGCGATCCCTACCAACTCAGCTTTATTCAGCTGAATGATCCATTGCTGGAACAGATACGGGAAGATATATTAGATACTGATATTAATACACTTACACCCGTGGAAGCACTGATGAAACTGAATGAGATTAAAAATCTTTTAAAAAAATCCTGATTTTTTTTGCAGGATTCAAAAGTGGTTGTATATTTGCAGCCGCTAAAGCAATAAGCGAAAGTAGCTCAGTTGGTAGAGCATGACCTTGCCAAGGTCAGGGTCGCGGGTTCGAGTCCCGTCTTTCGCTCGAAACCCCGAGATTTCGGGGTTTTTTTATCCAGCCAATGGATGCCCGAGTGGTGGAATTGGTAGACACGAAGGACTTAAAATCCTTTGGCCATTGCGGCCGTGCCGGTTCAAGTCCGGCCTCGGGTACGAATAAATCCCTTTCACCGGGGATTTTTTTTTGCCCGTATCTTTCTGTGATTTCCCTTTGCTTTATTACTTTTGTTGCTAAACAAAATTCCGGTGCCCGATAACGATACCCATATTCTTTTGCAATTGGTTCAGGTAAAAATGCCTTTCGGAAAATACAAAGGCAGTCTCATCTGCAACCTTCCTGTTTCTTACCTCGAATGGTTTCAGCGAAACGGTTTTCCTGAAGGCAAACTGGGCATGTTGCTGCAGACTATGTATGAAATAAAACTCAATGGCCTTGAGTATTTGCTTACCCCGCTGAGAAATAAAGAACAACATCACAAAAATTAGCTGCATGAAACCGGCCGACATTGCCACATTAAGAGCAGAACTTGAATTGCGTCCGGCTGCTGAGCTAAAAGTCATTTGCCTGCGTCTGGCCCGTTTTAAATCGGAAAACAAAGAGCTGCTGTCATATATGCTTTTTGATGCATCTGATGAATTGGGATTCATTGGTAGTGTTAAGAAAGATATTGATAATCAATTTAATAATCTGAATACTTCACACTTCTATTACACAAAAAAGGGGGTCAGAAAAATACTGAGGGATATGAATAAAGTGATCAGAATTTCGGGACGAAAAAGTTCCGAAGTCGAACTGATTCTTCATTTTTGCAGAAATCTGAATAGTTTAAGGAAATTGTTTCCGTCAGCAGTCCTTGATAAAATTATGGAACTTCAGGTAAAAAAAGTCTCAAAGTCCATAACTCTGTTGCACGAAGACCTGCGCTATGATTATGAGCATGAATTGCAGGAAATTATTTCCGGTTAAGCAGCCGGGATATGTAGAAATCCAGAGAAAATTTCCCGGGGCCTGAAAATAACAGGGCAAGGTAGGGGATGAGGTACAGCAGCGCAGGTTCTTTTGATGAGAAAGGATCTCCGGCATGTGCTACAAATGCAGCCACCAACATGGTAATGATCAATGGGATAACACTTAGTCGGGTGAAGAGCCCTGCCATAAGGAATAACGACATCAGTACTTCAGCAAAAATAGCCAATGATAAGCCTAATGTTGCACTGCCCAATACTGGTAAAAACTGGCCAGATTCTGCTATCGCATTAAAATTCAGCAATTTTGGAATGCCATGTGTAAGCATCAGAGCGCCAGAAGCTAAGCGCAAAATAAGTAAACCGGTATCTGTTAAGGTGTTGTGACTGACCTTGAAAATACTTTTTAACATATTATGAACAATTTGGGACATTTATAACAAAGTTATTTCTGTAAAGTTCACATAAACAATATTTTATACATTTTTAACACTGCAAGGCCGATATTTGGGTATGTTTTGAAAAATCATATGTTGGATTATATTTGCCACTTCATTTATTCACCAAATCCAGTAAACTTATGATGAGGAGTTACTTGCTGATTTTTGTGTCACTGTTGATGACCGGGGCTGTTGCCCAGAATGTTCAACTTCATTACGACTTCGGTAAAGACCGGGGCTATCCAACCACAACAGTAGAGATGTTTAAACCCGACAAATGGGGTTCCACCTTCTTTTTTGTGGATATGGATTATAATGTGGGCGATGTAAAGGGTGTAAGCCTGGCTTATTGGGAGATTGCACGGGCCATTAACCTGGGAAAAACCCCGTTTGCCTTTCATGCTGAGTACAATGGCGGATTCGGTCAGTTTAAGAATGATCCGTTCAACGGAGCTTACACTATTAATGGTGCATGGCTGGGTGGTTTTGAATACAGCCGCAACAACTCCGATTTTACAAAGGGTTTCACTTTACAACTGCTCTACAAGAACATCAGGGACAAACACGATGCCTCTTTCCAGCTAACCGGAGTGTGGTACATGCACATGCTAAATAAAAAGCTCACCTTCAGCGGATTTGCTGATTTCTGGGGAGAAGACAATGTATTCACTGAAATGGAGGGTGAGGCTGAAGTATCAGAAACCACAAAATTTGTATTCCTGAGTGAACCACAGTTGTGGTATAATTTTACCGAAAATATCTCGCTGGGAACAGAGATTGAGCTCAGCAGCAATTTTGGAGGAGTAAAAGGCTTTGCTGTTAATCCTACCATCGGTGCTAAGTGGACATTCTGATAAACCTTAAAAACATCAGCCATGTTTGAAAAATTCTTTAAACTTACGGAGAACAAAACCACACTCCGCACCGAGTTGCTGGCAGGTCTGACCACTTTTATGACCATGGCCTACATTCTTGCAGTTAATCCTGCTATTCTTAGTGCTACCGGTATGGACCGCAATGCACTTTTTACTGCTACAGCTTTATCGGCATTAGCAGCTACTTTGGTTATGGCATTGTATGCAAAACTGCCTTTTGCGCTGGCGCCGGGCATGGGACTCAATGCCTTTTTCGCCTTTACTGTTGTGCTGGGTATGGGGCATTCATGGCAATTTGCCCTTACAGCAGTATTTATCGAAGGTATCATATTTATACTGCTCACTGCATTTAATATCAGGGAACTGATTGTAAACAGCATTCCCATGAATATGAAACATGCGGTTTCGGCAGGTATTGGTCTGTTCATTGCCTTTATCGGTTTGCAGAATGCAGGTGTCATTGTAAATAATGATGCTGTTCTGGTTGGTCTGGGTTCCATTAAGACCCCAACAGTGATTGTAGCATTGGTGGGTGTTGTAATAACCGGGGTGTTGCTGGCTCGCAATGTGAAGGGCGCATTGCTCATTGGTATTTTTGCCTCTACCATTATTGGTTTTCCGCTGGGCGTAACCAAAATGCCTGACAGCAGCCTGCTTTCACTGCCTCCGTCACTCACTCCCATTTTCTTTAAAATGGAATTCCACAACATTTTTACTTTGGATATGCTTGTTGTGGTGTTTACTTTCCTTTTTGTGGATATGTTTGATACTGTTGGTACTTTGGTGGGTGTAAGCGACAAAGCCGGAATGTTGAGTCCTGAAGGGAAAGTACCCAGGGCAAAGCAGGCTTTGTTTGCTGATGCTATTGGAACCACAGCAGGAGCCATGCTTGGAACCAGTACAGTAACCACTTATGTTGAAAGCGCTTCAGGAGTTGCAGAAGGAGGCCGAACCGGTTTGACCGCTCTGGCAGTTGCAGGATTATTTTTCCTTGCACTCTTCTTTGCTCCATTATTCCTGATGATTCCTGCAGCAGCTACTGCTCCGGTATTATTCCTGGTAGGTCTGTTTATGATGTCGCCCATTCTGAAAATAAACCTGAACGATTTTACAGAGGCCATTCCTGCATTTTTTACCATCATCATGATGCCGCTGAGCTATTCTATTGCCGAAGGTATTGTGTTTGGAATGCTTTCATACGTGCTTCTTAAACTTCTTACCGGTAAACACCGTGAAGTTACTCCTGTTATGTATGTGCTTGCGGTATTGTTTTTAATCAGTTTCTTTGCGAAATAGGCTGATTTCTTTAAAAATTCCCGGCTGGTGCATTCCTGGCCGGGATTTTTTATGCTCCGGTCTCAGCAGCAATTCCATACTGTTTAAATATCCCAAGTGCTCTTTGAATACTTGATTCTGATGGTGGCATAAATCCGTGAAAATCATCCGTTTTTCCTAATTTGTTCAGTTTGTGTCCGGCAATGTTGTGATAGGGTAACAACTGAATAATTTCTGGCATAGCAGGTAATTCAGAAATATACCTGGCCGCATCATGTATGTCATCAGTTCCATCATTAATGCCGGCAATCAAAGGCATCCGAATGATGATTCTTGCACCGGTAGCTGAAATTACTGAGAGATTATGCAATATAAGTTTATTGCTGCTGTCTGTCCATTTTTTATGGATTTCCTCATTCATTGATTTTAAATCAAACAGAAACAAGTCGGCGATTCTTGCAATTCCGGTAATAGTTTCTGTTTTTATATTTCCTGCTGTGTCAATGGTTGTATGTATACCTGCCTGTTTGCATCTGCTTATTATATCTTTAATATAATCAGCATGAATCAGGGGTTCTCCTCCCGAGAAGGTAACTCCGCCTCCCGATTGTATGAAAAACGGCATGTCCTTCTCTATGATCTTAAAAAGTTCGTCAGGCTGATAGGTTTTGCCGCAAATTTCTGAGGCACGCGAGGGACAAACTTCAGCACACTTTCCACATACAATACAATGGTCTCTGTTTGTGGAAATGATATGATCAGTAAATGAAATGGCATTTTCAGTGCAGGTTTTCATGCATAACCGGCAGGCAATACATTTGTTCTCTGAAAATAGTTTCTCAGGTTTTGTATTAATACTTTCAGGGTTATGGCACCAGGCACAATTCAAAGTACATCCTTTAAAGAATATAGTTGTCCTGATTCCTGGCCCATCGTTAACGGAATACCGCCTGATGTCGAAGATGCAGGGTAGGGGTTTCAAATTTGAGTTGCAATTTTTCAAATTGGTTTTGTCAGGTTTCTCAGCCTAAAATGCTTCGTTTTCAGTTCTGTCAATTACTTCCTGCTGAAGGTCTTCGTTCATATCGTTGAAATAATCGCTGTAACCGGCCATTCTCACCATCAGGTCGCGGTATTCTTCGGGATTGGCCTGAGCAGCTTTTAGGGTTACTGTGTCAACCACATTGAACTGAACATGGTGCCCCCCCAGGTGAAAGTAGGTTCTGATGAGGTGGCCGAGTTTTTCCATGTCTTTTTCTTTTTTAAGCAGCGAAGGTAAAAATCTCAGATTCAGCAAAGTGCCTCCTGAATTCACCTGATTTAGTTTTGAAAGTGACTTGACTACAGCCGAAGGGCCGTGTGTGTCGGCACCATGTGAAGGAGAAGTGCCATCAGAAATGGGTTTGCCCGAAAACCTTCCATTGGGTGTTGCCCCAAGTACCTTTCCGAAATATACATGACAGGTTGTTGACAACATATTCATATGGTATTTACCGCCGGGTTTGATGTTGGGCTTACCATCAATGGCTTCAAACAGGTCGTTGTAGATCATGCCGGCGAGACTGTCGGCAAATTCATCGTCGTTGCCAAAGAAAGGAGTTCGGTTAATGAGAGTTTGCCTGAGAAATTCCTCGCCTTCAAAGTTATTTGATATGGCCCGCATCAGGTGCTCTGCGCTAAAAGTTTGTTCTTCAAAAATGTGTTTCTTTATGGCTGCCAGAGAATCAGTAACCGTGCCCAAACCACAGCATTGAATGTAGCTGGTATTGTAGCGGGGGCCTCCGTCGTAATAATCTCTGCCTTTCTCAATACAATCATCAATTACTACCGACAAAAAGGGAGCCGGGGCATATTTTGCAAACATGCGGTCAATGTAATTGCTGACCCGCATTTTTAGATCAACCACATAGTTCAGCTGTTTTTTGAACGCTTTATATAGCTCATCAAAGCTATTAAAATCCTGCAGGCCTCCGGTTGCCAGTCCGGCCTTTTTACCTGTTAGCGGATCAATTCCATTATTCAGAGTAACTTCCAGAATCTTTGGAACATTCAGGTAACCTGTAAGCAGGTATGCTTCTTTGCCAAAAGCGCCAACTTCAATACATCCGCTGCATCCTCCCTCGCGTGCATCCTGCAGGTTTTTACCCTGTCTGAGCATTTGCGGAATATAAACATCAGGATTAAAAACTGATGGAAATCCGTGACCCTGGCGAATGACTTTAACCGCAGACATTAAAAAATCATCAGGTGTTACTTTGCTGATGTGCACAGAATTGCCGGGCTGGAGAATGTGGAGTTCTTCTGCAACTTCAAGTAAAATTTTTGAGACCTCGCTGCTTCCATCTTTTCCATCAGGAGTTACACCACCTATATTAATGTTGGTGAAATCGTTGTAAGTGCCGCTTTCGCGGGCTGTAATACCCACCTTGGGCGGAGCAGGATGGTTGTTCACTTTTATCCAGAAGCAGGATAACAGTTCTTTGGCTTGTTCTCTGCTGAGCGTTCCGTTTTGAATCTCCCTTTCATAAAAAGGTGTCAGGTGCTGGTCGAAGTGTCCGGGATTCATGGCATCCCAGCCGTTTAACTCGGTAATGGTTCCCAAATGAACGAACCAGTACATTTGAATTGCTTCATGGAAAGTACGTGGGGCGTGGGCTGGAACCCACCTGCAAACCTCAGCAATTTTCAGCAGTTCTTTTTTTCTTGTATCAGAGGTTTCGGAAACTGCCATTTTTTCAGCAAGATCAGCATGTCGTTCTGCAAACAGAATTACTGCATCGCACGATATTTCCATGGCTTTCCATTGCTCGGCTTTGTCGGTAGCTTCGGGGTCGTTCAGATAATCAAGGCCCGCAATTTTTTCTGCAATTCTTTTCTTAAAATCCAGCATTCCGGATTGGTATATTTTACCATCCAATGCTGTATGTCCGGGAGCCCGCTGCTCCATAAATTCTGTGAACAGCCCGGCTTCATAAGCAGCCCGCCATTCCTCAGGGACATGAGAAAAAATGCGCTCCCGCTGGGTTTTCCCCTCCCAGTAAGGAATCACTTCTTTTTCGTAGGTGTCAATATCTTCCTGACTTATGGTATATCTCTGAAGTATTCTTGTGTTGAGTACATGCAGGTCTTCAACACTATGACAGGTAAGCTCGGGGAAAGTGGGAACACTTTTAGGACGTGGGCCTCTTTCTCCGACAATCAGTTCGTCGTTACCAATATAGATTGTCTTTTTTGAACAATGGTCGTAAAAATTCATGGCCCGCAGCACTGGTATGGAGAATTTGCCCATGTTTTCACGGTAAAATGCAGTTTCGTGCAATGCTCTTTCAATCGAAAGAGAAGGCTGTGTTTCAACACTTGCCTTCCTCAGCTTCCTGATACGATCGTTCATACCGGGGTCATGATTTTCTGTTGCAGGAATATTGCTTCCATTGTTTTTGGCTGTGACGGGTGCAGATATATTTCCCATATAATTTGGCATTTAAGGAACTGGCCCTGGTTCTGTCAGGGGAAAAAATCATAAATTTCAATGCTTTCGCCGGCCGGCGAAGGAAAAGGAAGGTAAAATCAATTGTAAAACATCAGGCACTCGAACAAACGCCGGTAGGTTTTAACGAGGGTGGTATGGAAAAAACCAATTCCCATAATGGCTGTTTCTTGTGTTAAGACCAGAATAAGTTTTCAGTTTGCAAACATACTTTAATTTGACTCAAATGTCAATAAAAAATCTCTGTTTTATCTGATATCGATTTTATAATTGTGTCATAAAGACCTGTATAATGAAAAACTCAACATGTTAAAAGCCCGGCAATAACGATTTTTTGAAGTTTTTTCTTTTACTGCTGGGAATTTATTAATACTTTTGTCACTCGGAGATAATTCTTTGCGAACTCTTTCAACAACTCAATAATTACTCATTTAAACTAATCTCCAATGAAAAAAGCCTTACTACTCGGCCTTGCGCTGAGCTTTGGCCTGTTTGCAGGTGCTCAGCAGCGCAATCTAAGGTCTGTCAGTAAAGCGGAAATCCGCCCTGCAGATCAAGGATTAAACCAACTCACAGAAACCGCTTTGCAAAACACCATTCCCGGTGGCGAATTAATTAACCGCAGCGGTGACCTTCTCAAAACCAGCGTTTCCTCATCATCAAACGTTTATGGTATTTTCAGCTATGAGCAGACTGTTGTTTCATCAAGTCCTGAAACAGGTCATGCATTTTTTGGTAATCGTGCCGGCGGAAGTATGGGTGCTACCGGAAACGATATCAAAGTAGCCTGGGGCATGCACAACAGCACCTCTTGGTCTAATATGGTAATCAACCCCACTACTGGTTTCAACTTCAGGTATCCCAGCACAGTTGTTTACAATCCTGCCGGAAATACTGCACCTGAAAATATGGTAGCCATCATCAGCGGACCATATACAGATGCCGGTGGTTGGAAAGGACAATTTTACGGAAGTGCGAAACTTAACGGTCAGGGACAAAACATTGTTTATACCGACAATGAACCAAACATTTACATCAATCACCTGAATATAGGCCTTTCGGTTACCAACCAGGGAAATGTTCATGTAGCCTCACAGCGTTTGGATGGTACTTCAGCCAGTTATGTAAGCAACGGCTGGGAAGTAATGAACGGTGCCTATAACGCAGAAACAGGCCAGGTTGATTGGGATGCATCCAAAGTAATTGTTAAACCCGATTTACTTGAAGATGGCAGAATTGATGCCAGCAGCCTTGTATTTTCGCCTGACGGATCTGTAGGTTATTTGCTTGGAACAGCAGTAGATGCCGATCCCGATTACAGCCCTTACGGACTGGAGTGGCCTGTGGTTTACAAAACTACTGACCATGGTGCAACCTGGGAAAAAACTGAAGCATTTGATTTTTCACAAATCAATATTTTCAGGGAATATCTTTATCCTACCCGTGCTGACCTTGATGTTGTTATTCCCCGCTGGTACAACAAATGGGTGGGTGGCAACCGCAACAACGGCGCAACCGTTGATATCAACGGAAATCTTCACATCGCCGGTATTGTAAGAAGTACCAACTCAATTCATCCGGATTCATTGAGCTATTTCTACACCGCAGAGCCTTCGCTGATGTTTGATGTTTTTATGAACGGAGACGGTACCTGGAATGCCATTTTTGTTGATACTATCAGAACTGCCGTGGTGGACGACACCAATCCTTTCGGCATGGGCTGGGATCAGCGTATTCAAATGAGCCGCACTGCCGATGGTTCAAAAGTTTTTGTAACCTGGGCCGATACCGACCCTGTAACCTGGGGTGGCATTTTTGAAACAAACCTGCAGCCTGATGTATATTCATGGGGCTGGGATGTTACCAAAAACCTGCATACACTACCTGTAAACTTTACCACCATGACTGAGTACTGGGGAGAAAATTTCTGGATGCATGCCGGCGAAGAAGTTATCAAGGAAGCTACTTATTACAACATTCCGGTTTCTACTTCCATTCCCGGAGCCACACAGGATAATCCTCTGGTTCACCAGTACTTTGCAGGAATTGGTTTTGATGAAGCTGAATTTGTGATTATGAACAGCGAAACTCAACCTGCTCCTGTCAGAACCATCGCTGTTTCACAAAACTTCCCCAATCCTTTCAATGGAACAAGCGAAGTTAAAGTGGAATTGCCTCAGTCGGCAGTGGTTGCAGTTGAAGTTTTCAACCTGCTCGGACAAAAAGTTTATGAATCTTCAAAAGGTCGCATGGCTGCTGGAGTTCATACACTTACAATCAATGCTGCAGGCCTGAAATCCGGAATCTACAGCTACGTTATTTCTGCCGGCAATGAAAGAGTGTCGCGGAAAATGATCGTGAAATAATTTGATGAAAGAGTAATAAAAAAAGGCAGGAGGAATCCTGCCTTTTTTTATTGCTGCCTGGAGAGGAGCGTCTCAAGATGGTGCTCTTTAATTCCAAAAAATGTTTTTAACTCGTCAATCCTTTTTAAAACTGAAGAAATGGGTTGATGAACCGCTTTTTTTCTGATCCCTGTTATCATTACATTTTTGGGAGTGTGCTCAGTTGCAATAAATTCCATTACGCTGGTTTTGTAGCCCCAGGCCTCAAGATAAAGTGCCCTGAGCGAGTCGGTTAGTGTTTCGGCTTGTCTTTCTTCGAAAATGCCAAACCTGGTAATCTCTTTCATGATATTTCCCGGATTGATCTGTTTTCTGATTTGTTTGTGGCAGCATGGTGCAACCATAATTACCTCAGCGCCAGAAGTTATGCCTCTGTATATGGCCTCGTCAGTAGCTGTGTCGCAGGCATGCAGGGCAATCAGCACATTGATTTGCTTAAGCTGAGCATCGGCTATGCTTCCTGTTTCAAAATTTAAAGTCTCAAATCCTGATTTCTGAGCAACCGAATTACAGAAATCTACCAAAGCCGGCCTCAGCTCAACACCTGTCATGGAAAATGGAATTGAGGATTTCTGCCTGAGATAATCGTAAAGGGCAAATGTCAGGTATCCCTTTCCTGAACCCATATCAGCAATGACAAAGTTTTCAGGAAGTGAAGCATTTGACAGCACATCATCAACCAGGGAAACATAATGATTGATCTGTTTGAATTTATCCTGCATGTCGGCTTTTACTCTGAACCCGGAATTCAGGACTCCCAGTTCACGGAGGTAAATATTGTTTTCAGCGGAAATCGGCCTGTTCTTGATTTTATCGTGCCTGAAAACCGGAAGTTCGGTGGATGAGGGTGGTTTTCGAAGCAGCCTGCTGTTGCCTTTTTTATTGCTGGCATATAAAAAGTCGGCATCGGATGTAAACAAATCGGCGTTAAAAAATTCTTCGTTCAGCAGCGTTTCAATCTGTTCAGCAGCTTTTTCAAGATTAAAGTTGCTGGTGATGTCTTTGGTGGAATACCTTGCTACAAACGAAAGCATAGGCACATTTTTTATAATTACAGGTTTTACAAAAACATTGTTCAGCACCGAAGCCCTTGCTCTTTTATTGCTGATTGTCAGCTTGATAAATTTTGATAATTCAAAACTTTCTTTCAACTTATCAATCAAACCTGTAATATTTTCATTTTTCGACATGATCCGCTTTTTTGTTCCCGCAAAGGTATAAACTAATGCAACCGGATTGATTTGAATATGGTGAAACATAACCGATTGAGTTGTATTGTCAGTATAATGGGGTAAAATTCATTCTATTTCTGGTTAAATTTCAGAATCTTTATACATTTACGACCGAAAAATTTCTGTTTATGAACACACGTTTTACTCTGCTTTTGCTTCTTGCATTCACTTTCTTTTCAGCATTTTCCCAATCTGTTCCGGGTGATCCCTGGTTTGGTGAGAGTTGTACAAGCATTATGGTTGGAAAAAAAGCATCTGCTGATGGGTCGGTTATTACAGCCCATACCTGCGATGGCAATTACCGCACCTGGCTGCGTATGGAAAAATCTGCTGAACACGCCGATACCGCCACACATCTCGTATATAAAGGTACTTTGCATACCGAAACCCCCGACGACATGCGCAAACTTAAGGTTGCCGGGCGGATTCCTCAGGTTAAACACACTTATGCTTACCTGAATACGGCCTACCCTTCTCTTAATGAAAAACAGCTGGCCATGGGCGAAACTACTTTTGTAGGCCCCGATACCCTGGTAAACAAGGATGCCATGTTTCTTATTGAAGAGCTGCAGCGCATAGCCTTACAAAGATGCGACAATGCCAGAGATGCCATCAGGCTGATTGGCAATCTGATCAGGGAATACGGGTACGCAGATTATGGTGAGTGCATTACCATTGCCGATAAAAACGAAGTCTGGCAAATGGAAATTCTCGGTGAAGGTCCGGTAAGAAAAGGTGGGGTATGGGCTGCACAGCGGATTCCGGATGATCATGTCGGGATCTCAGCAAATATTGCCAGAATTGGTGTGATTGATCTTTCAAAGCCCGATTATTTCATGGCCAGCGACAATGTTAAGGATGTTGCGCTGGAGTTTGGACTCTGGGATGGGAAAGAGCCCTTTAAATTCTGGAAAGCCTATGCCAATGCTGATAAACCATTTAAAATCAGGGAATTTTATGTGCTTAACACGCTGGCTCCTTCACTCAATCTGAGCATGGAAATGGATGAGTTACCATTTTCTGTAAAACCCGAAAAGAAAGTTGATCTCGCAACTCTCTCATCACTTTACAGAGCTACTTATGAAGGTACACAGTACGATATGACCCATAAGGTGAAGATGATCAGGAAGAATTATGACAAAAACCGCAAAGAAACCGGACAGGATACCATCATCAGTCCGGTTGCCAATCCCTGGCTTACTACCGATATGCGAAATACCCTGAACTATATTGCGCCCGGAACCATTGATTTTCAGCGTACTGTGTCTGTTGCCTGGTGTTCATATTCACACATTACTCAGCTTAGAAGCTGGCTGCCCGATGAAGTTGGTGCAGTTTCCTGGTTTTCGTTCGACAACCCGGGACAGAGCCCCCGCATTCCGGTTTTTGCCGGAGCACTTAATGTGCCGGCAAAATGGGAAGTATGCGGACAAAAAAAGTACCGCGAAGATGCTGCTTTGTGGGGTTTTCGCAAAGCAAACAAGCTGGCTACGGTTTCCTGGGGAAAGACATCAAAAATAGTGATGGAGAATGTACTTGACTTTGAAAATAAAGCTGCAATGGAAATGCCAGCCCTTGAGCTTAAAGCAAGTGCCCTGATCAAAGAAGGCAAAACCGAAGATGCCAGAAAACTGCTTACCGGCTATTCCAGCGACTTTTCAGGTGCAGCATTACAACGCTGGGCAAATCTTGAGGTTAAATTCTGGGAAATGTTTGGCAGGGGATTCTGATTTACAGTCGCTTCATGGCTGAATACCAACGTTTTGCTGCAGGTTTTTCATTTACAGGTTTTTACAACATCCCCCAAAATGCCGATGGCATCTCTGAGTTGTGTATCATTGAGATAAGGCGCCGGCCCGAAACGCAGGGAATGGCCTCTGTAATCGCAAAGAACACCTGCTGAATTCAGCTTGTTGAAGAGTTCACCGGCTTTGCCGGACCTGAAGACTAAAAATCCGCCTCTCTGGCTGAGGCTGATTTCATTGTCAATGGATATTATTTCAGGATTCAGGCCGAGATTGAGAAATTCACCGGCAAGTAAACCAATCTGATGCTGACTGACCTTCCTCAGGAATTCAGGATTCAGCTCCTGCTTCTTAAAAAAGTCAAAAACGCCTGCAGCTCTGTAATGTGAAACCGGATCGTAAGTTGAGCCTGCAAACAAATCATCACCAGTTCCATAGCCAACCTTGCCGGTTTTTTTCTCAGCCAGCATGCTGAATTCGCTGAACCAGCCGGTAATGACCGGCCGTCCTTCATATGAAGCCGGGAATCTTAAAAAACAATTGCCTTCTCCCAGCTGGCAGTATTTGTATCCACCGCCGGCAATAAAAGTCTGTTCAAGCCCTGATTCTTTGATGGAAAAAGGAACTGCATTCAGGCTGTGATAGGTGTCCACCAATAATTCGCAGTCGTTCTTTAAACATTCACCTGCTATTTCAGCAAGACCGGGATTGATGATGCCGGTTTCAAAAAACACCGAAGAAACCATCACCGCAGCCGTTTTATGGTTGATTTTATCTTTTATCCTTTCCGAAATCCGGTCCACCGGCCACGAAGGGACTTTTATTACTTCAATCCCTTCTTCTGCAAGCCTGTCAAGTTGTCTGCGGATGGTGTGAAACTCACCGTCTGTGGTTATGAGCCTGGGTTTGTCTTTCAGATTTAATGATGACAGAAATCTGATAACAAGTTCGTGCGTATTTGACCCAAGAACCATTTGTCCGGAAGAATCACCGAGCAGTCTTTTAAATCCTGATTTTACCTCATTGGCTTTCGCAAAAGCTTTGTCCCATTTTTCATCAACATGCAGGGCTGCATCATTCCAGGCTTCCATCATGCATTTGGCGGCAACATCGGGCCAAGCCTGATGAGAATGCCCGGTAAGCAATAGCCTGTCGTTTACCCTGAATGCAGTATAATGCGAAGCAAGCAGGTTTTTTGTTCCGGTAAGGTCGCTCAGTGTGTAACTCATTTGCTGAATGATGAACGCACGGCCCACAGGTCGGGGAAAAGCGGATTAAACAATGATTTTTTCAGATAATCTACCCCTGCCGAGCCTCCGGTGCCAGGCTTGTAACCGATGGTTCGTTCCACCATTTTAACATGCCGGTAGCGCCATTCCTGAATGCCTTCGTCAAGGTCAACCATCAGCTCACAAAATTGAGCAAGAACAGGATTCTCTTTGTAAATGGCAAGTATCACCTCCTGCAGCTTTTCTGATGCTCTGGTGCTTTCCTGTACCCTGGCCTCCAGCAAGTCGGAAGGAACATTGTAGTTCATGCTACTAAGCAGCTGTATGAAGTCGGCCCATATGGAAGGTTCATGGTATCTGGTTTCCAGTTTCTTTTTTATCTCCGGACTGTCCTCAAAACGGTGAATATGTATCTCTGATTTTAACCCGAGTTTAAACTCCAGTTCCCGCCACTGATATGACTGAAAACCGCTGGCTGTTTCGAGGTAATCGCGGAAAGACAGGAATTCCAGAGGAGTCATGGTTTCGAGAATATCTACCTGATGAACAAGCACTTTCATTATTGTTAACACCCGCTTCATGCTGTGAAAACACGATTGAATGTCATTTTTTTCGCGCATTAAACCTGAAATATAATCCAGTTCGTGCAGCATTTGCCTGAACCACAGTTCATAAGCCTGATGTATGACAATAAACAGCATTTCATCGTGCTCGCCGGGTGATTTAAATTCCTGCAGCGAAAGCAGTTCTTCAATTTTGAGATATGAATGGTAGGTAAGTGCCATGGAATTTTTATTTTGGTTCGGGCTGTGAAAATAATTAAATTCATAACGTAAAGGCCTGATATGGGAAAAAGATTGGTTCAGACAATCAAGTATTAGTAGATTCGAAACATAGAGGTTTGATATTTAATTATTTAGCATAATTGCTCAACTCCTGAAAATAAAAAAGCCTTGCAGAATTACTTCTCAAGGCTTTCGTGGAGATGGCGGGAGTCGAACCCGCGTCCAAACAGACAGCAATAATGCTTTCTACATGCTTAGTTTTCAGTTGATTGTCGGAAACGTACAGGGAGAAAACCACCCAATACCTTTCTTATTCCTTTTGGTTTTGGTGCAGGCACCAGGACCTTACCTGCCTTATCGCGGCTTTTGCGATGCTCTTTACGGGACGCGGCCGCGCAAGGCTTCCCGGAGAGCAGTAGGCGGCTTAATCCTCTTGATTAAGCGGCGTACGCGTAATTGTAATCGTTGCCATTTGTAGGCTGTGTAAGTTGGGATTAACGGGCCATGCTTACAACGCCCGGCATGCTTACAGTACCACTTCTCTGCTGTCAAAACCGGTCATCCCCGGTTACATTTTGCAAAAATAGCGATTAATTCAAAGATTTCGCTTATTTTTAGAGACTTATTTCCAAATTGGTTGTTATCAGTTCAATTTACGTGCCAAATTGTGGTATATGAGGTCTGGCAAATATATTTTTATCCTTCTGTTGACCATTATTGCTGTTCAGGTGACTGCGCAGACCTTCCGTTTTACACGTTATGGTGAAGATGAAGGCCTTCCGGCCCCTTTGGTTAAGTCGGTTACCCGTGATGACAGAGGAGTTTTGTGGGCAGCTACCGACGATGGCCTGATTCGTTATGATGGCAGGGACTTTAAACTTTTTCGCAACGAATTACCCGGCCCTTATGCAAAAAGTATAATCAGTACCGGTAAAAATAAATTATTGCTCACCAGCGATATGGGCATCAGTGAGATTACCGATATAAATGGTATTGTAAATATTGAAACTATTGCCGCAGGCACAGTTTACCAAACCGATACTGCCATGTGGTTCCCGAAAGTATTTTACAGGGATTTTCTCGGGCGGTTGTGGGTGTCGGACAATGTCAGGGTGTACCAGTATATAAACGGTAAGTTTAAGTTTTATCCCATGGGCGAGGGTGTAATTACCAACAATTACAACCGCTCTTTTTCATTTGCTGATGACGGACAAAATAATTTCTTCGCTTTCTCCGAAACCGGCTTGATTTTCAGACTTAATGAAAAAACAGGTTCTTTTGAATCAATTCCTGTTCCGGTAAGATTTTCAGGAATTCATTCTGCTTACCTCTTTAAAAAGGGCAGGATTCTGATTGCGGCCCGCGAAGGCCTGTTTGAGATGCGGATTTCAACAAATGGAACCCCCGCAACTGTTAGCAAAATCAGCTCACTTGAAATTTCGCATCTTGCCGGAAATTCAAAGGGTTATGTTTTTGCCGGCACCTGGTCGTCGGGTTTGTACCTTCTGGCTGAGGAAAATGGAAGTATCAGAACCATTCCGGTTAATGAGTATCCCGAAAAGGATGTCGCTTTTATTTTTGCAGATCAGGATGATGATGTTTGGCTGGCTTCTGATGCAGGTATTATTCTGATGCAGGAAACTCTTTTTGGTAATCCATATTCAAGGCTAAGCGAGAATTACATTCAATCAATCAATACTGATGCCCCGGGTAATGTTTATTTTACCGATGGTAACTCCATAAGCCTTGTGCCTGTTGAGGCCGGACAAGACGCCAGAAAATTGTTTGCCACTACCTCATTTGTTTTGCAGGTATTGCCGGTTGATAATGGATTCTGGCTTTCAGATACTGATGGCAATATAACCTTTGTAAATCAGGAAGGGAAAGAGCGTAACAAATTTAATTTCAGTCAGTTTGGAAAGGCAATTTTCAAGATGGTAATGACACCTGATGGCAGTATTTGGGCTTGTCAGGATGCCAATGATGCCATTATCCGCATCAGTCCCGATAAAAACATCAGGCTTTATGGCAGAAGCAATGGGCTTACTTCCCGAACCATCAGCCTTCAGGTATCCCGGTCAGGACAATTGTTTGCCGGGGGTATGCTTGATTCGGCATATCTGTTTATTTATCACTCTGCAGGTGATAAATTTGTGAATCTGAGCGAAAAAGTTGAATTCAGAAGAAACATTGATATAAATGTTAATGATCTGGTGATAGAGCCCGGGAATAATATCATCTGGCTGGGAACTTCATTCGGTTTGATACGTGCAGAAGCTGGAAGGTTTGAACGTGTTGATTTGGGAGTGCTGACAGATAATTCTGTCAAGGCGCTGGCTTTCGATTCGTTGGGGTATTTATGGTTTGCCAATAATAAAGGGCTGCATCGCTACAAGGATGGCGATGTTGTAAGTTTTGACCAACGCTCGGGGTTGCCTTCCAAAACCATTGCATACCGTGGACTAATGGTTGATAAGAGTAACAAACTCTGGGTTGGTACATTGGCTGGCACTGCTGTTTCGCGTGCACTGGGGCATCCCCGTAAAACCCTGACTCCGGCAATTCAGATGCTGCTGGTAAATAATCAGAATTATGAACTTGAAACTACCAAAGCCATCAACATCAGTAATAAAGGCTTTTTGAGCCTTAAAATTGCCTCTTCTGAATACCCTGCAAGGCAGATTCTTTATCAGCGCTGGATCGAAGGCATTGATTCTGCCTGGGTGAATCTATCTTCAGAAGGTGCCATAATTCTGGCCAATCTTAAACCGGGTGATTATAAGGTCAAGGTGAGGGCCCGCAGATCGGGGAATTATTCTTTCAGCGATCCTTTGGTGGTTCAGGTTTCAGTAGAAAGGGTCTGGTATGAGCGGTGGTGGATGTTGTTGTTATTCTTTTTTACATTGTTCTTCATTCTCAGGGCAGGGTTGCTCAGGCACTCTCGCAAACTGAGAACTGATAACGAAAAGCTGGAACACATTGTGGCAGAACGTACCCGCGAAATGGTGAGGCAACGCGATCAGATTGAAGAGCAGAACCTCAGGATTATCCAGAAAAACGAAGCCTTGAACCTCAAATATGCCGAACTTGAATTGGCCAAGAATCAGGCAGAGGAAGCCGCAAGAGCCAAAACTCAGTTTCTTTCAGTGATCAGCCACGAAATCCGTACACCTTTGAATGCTGTGATTGGCATCACCCATTTGCTGATGAAGGAAAACCCGAGAACAGATCAGTTGGAGGATTTAAAGATTTTGAAGTTTTCTGCCGAAAGTCTGCTCACGCTCATCAATGATGTACTTGATCTCAATAAAATTGAAGCAGGCAAGCTTCTGATTGAAAATATTGATTTTAATCTGCGCAATCTTGCCGAAGGTGTCAGAACCTCAATGATGCATGAGGCCAACAACAAAGGGATTCTGATTAAATTGCAATACAGTGAAACACTCCCTCTTTTTGTAAAAAGTGATCCGCTGCGCCTGTCGCAGGTCTTAAATAATCTGGTGAGCAATGCTGTGAAATTTACAGAAAAGGGCGGTGTACTTATAGATATTTCCTTAAAGTCGGAATATGATGATTCCCTGGAAGTAGAGTTTAACGTTTCAGACAGCGGAATAGGGATTCCCGAAGAGATGCACAGGAATATTTTCGAAGCATTTACCCAGGCTTCGGGAGATACTACCCGAAAATTCGGAGGAACAGGCCTGGGGCTGGCCATTACCCACAGACTTCTTCAGATGATGGGCAGTGAAATAAAATTGGTGAGCTCGCCGGGCGAAGGTTCAAGTTTTTCTTTTGTTCTTAACATGCAGAAATCTCCGAAAATGCTGGCTGAGCAGGCGGAGAATGAGCCTGATTCAGAAAGTTATAAATTTGATAATCAGAGAATACTGCTTGTTGAAGACAATAAAATAAACGCCATCATTGCCCGGAAATTTATCGAAGAGTGGAATCTGGAAGTAATTATTGCCAACAGTGGAGCTGATGCACTTGAAAAACTCAGGACTCATGGTTTTGATCTGGTGCTGATGGATTTACAGATGCCCGATATGGATGGTTATGAAACTACCCGCGAAATAAGAAATCTTGACCATAGTCACATAAAAGACATTCCGGTAATTGCCTTGTCGGCAACTTCAAAACAGGATGTACTGGAAAGACTGAATACTTCCGGGATTGATGATTTTGTCTCTAAACCTTTTAATCCGGATGAACTTCTCGGTAAATTGAAGAAATATCTTTTGAAGGCGGACTGATTATTTTCGCAATGGCCTGGCGTAAAGGTGAATATCTTCGGCTGTGATCCGTGAATCGCAAAGTATGGCTAACCTTTCCACCACGTTGCGCAACTCCCTGATGTTTCCTGTCCAGGTTATATTTTGCAAGGCTTCCAGTGCTTCATCTTCAAATACCAATAAAGGTTTGCCCTGAGTTTCGCAAATGTCCTGAATGAAATGTTTTGCCAGTAAAGGAATGTCTTCAGCCCTCTCATTCAGGGTGGGGACATGAATGAGAATTACACCCAATCGGTGGTAAAGGTCTTCCCTGAAGTTCCTTCTTTCAATCTCTTCAGTCAGGTTTTTATTGGTTGCTGCAATTACACGTACATCAACGGGAATATCTTTTTCGCCGCCAACGCGCATGATTTTATTTTCCTGCAGTGCCCTGAGCACTTTTGCCTGGGCAGCCAGGCTCATATCACCTATTTCATCGAGAAACAGAGTGCCACCGCTTGCCTGTTCAAAATCGCCTTTACGCTGTTTGATGGCTGAGGTGAATGATCCCTTTTCATGGCCAAACAGCACACTTTCAATCAATTCTCCCGGAATCGCGGCACAATTGACTTCCACAAAAGGTCCCTCCGCCCTGTTGCTGAGCTCGTGCAACCATCGGGCAACCAACTCTTTTCCGGTGCCGTTGCTTCCTGTAATCAGTACCCTGGCATCACTGGGAGCCACCCGCTCAATCATATTTCTGATCTGTCGTATGGGCTCCGATTCTCCAATCATTTCATAAGTCTTGCTGACTTTGCGTTTCAAAACCCGGGTTTCTTTGATCAGATTCCCTTTTTCCATGGCATTCCGTATGGTAATCAGCAGTCGGTTGAGATCCAGCGGTTTGGAAATGTAATCATAAGCTCCGCGTTTTATGGCATCCACTGCAGTTTCGATATTGCCATGTCCCGAAATCATTACCACTGGGGTGTCGCTCATGGCAAGCAATTTATCCAGCACTTCAATGCCATCCATTTGTGGCATTTTGATGTCACAAAGTACCACATCGTACTTTTCTTTTGACGCCAGATCGAGTGCCGAAGGGCCATCAGCTGCTTCGTCCATTTGATATCCTTCGTATTCAAGGATTTCTTTCAGTGTACTTCTGATGCTTCTTTCGTCGTCAATTACCAGAATCTTTGCCATATTGCTTTTCTCCTTAGTCCAATTAAACCATTGGCTTCATTTGCCGGAATTTGAGGTCATTCGGCCACTAATCAACCTTTATAGAACAACCATTTGTAAAGCTCACCCCAGGTGACCTTTTTCCCATACATCAATATTCCTGTTCTGTAAATTCTTCCGGCCATCCACACTGCGCCTACAAAAGTAATAACGAGCAGAACCATGGAAAGTGCTACCTGCCAGTCTGGCACACCAAACGGGATGCGCACCATCATTACAACCGGCGAGGTAAAGGGGATAATTGAAAACCAGAACGAAACCGGTCCTTCGGGATTGTTGATGACAAATTGGGCTACTACAATGGATAAGATGAGGGGTATGGTAACAGGCATCATAAACTGCTGAGTGTCAGTTTCGTTGTCAACAGCAGCTCCAATGGCGGCAAACATGGCTCCATACAGCAGATAACCTCCCAGGAAGTAAAAAAGAAAGGAGAAGACCATTACTCCATAATTTATGGATTGCATGGCTTCTATCATTCTCGCCATATTACTCTGGTCTTCAAGCTCTTCGGTAATGTTAAGCTCTTCAGCACTACCGGGAATACGGGTGCCTGGACTGAAACTTTCTACGGTTTGTTTTTTACTGAACTTGTCTGGCATAACCTGCTGAGCAACAGTTACTATAGCCAGAGTTAGCACCACCCATAACATAAACTGGGTAAGACCTACCAGTCCAACACCGACAATTTTTCCCATCATCAGCTGAAAAGGCTTAACCGACGAAACAATCACTTCCACAATCCGGCTGACCTTTTCTTCAATTACACCACGCATTACCTGCGCCCCGAAAAGAAAAATAAAGAAATAAATCAAAATACCAGCAAACAGCCCAACTCCCATGCTGGCTTCGGTAAAACTTTTTTCTTCGCCACCTTCCGGAGTCATTTTAATGGATGTGAGTGTTATACTGGTTTTGATATTGCGCAAAATTTCCTCACTCACAATGCTTCCGGCAGCTGCATTTTCGGGCAGGGATGGATCGTAGGCAGGGTTAGCTTTCTGAATTTCCTTTACAATCTCGGCTCCGAGTTTCTGATTCTCAACCTCTTTTGCCATAATACTTCGAATGTATCCTTTCAGGTCGATGGTCACCTGCTTTTCGCTGAAAATCATGGCTGAGGAAGGTACACTTACTTCAGGTTTCGGGATATAAAGCAAAGCATAGGCCTCTTCTTTGGTAAGATTGCTCTTGGCTGTTTCAAGATCGGTGTAAATGTATTCAAAGTCAAACCTTTCAGAATCTTCAAACTTATTCTGAAACCAGCCGGTTTCATCCAGTACCTTTACTTTTTTTACCCCATCGGACATGGTAGCCAGAAATGCCGGTACAATAAACAAAGCTGCCATCAGTAAAGGGCCCAGTATGGTCATTACAATGAATGATTTTTTCTTGACCCTCGAAAGGTATTCGCGCTGAATTACGAGTAATATCTTGTTCATGGTTGCCGGTGTTTAACTGATTATTGAATTTTTTCCTGACTCATTTACTGTGCGGATAAAGATTTCATTCATGGTTGGAATGATTTCCTTAAAGGCGTGAATGTTCACATGTGGCATCAATGCACTGAGTAATTCATTCTGTGAATTGGCCTGTGGCAGATTTACAATTATGTGGCGCATTTCGTCTTCACGGGTTTCGTTCAGGAGTTTGAATCCACCGGGAAGCAGTGGCAGTGCCTGTCCGTCATAACCATCAAATTCAATGGAATACGTATTGGTTTTATAAGCACTTTTTATGTCTTTGACTTTGCCCTCCAAAATCTTTTTTGATTTGTTTATGAGTGCGATGTTGTCGCAAAGTTCCTCGACAGAAGCCATATTATGTGTGGAAAAAATAATTGTAGCCCCCTCTTTTTTCAGATTTAGAATCTCATCCTTCAGCAGATTTACGTTGATCGGATCGAAGCCGCTGAAAGGTTCATCAAAGATCAGCAAGGAGGGTTTGTGAATTATGGTGACAATAAACTGAACCTTTTGCTGCATCCCTTTTGAAAGTTCTTCTACTTTTTTATTCCACCAGGGTTGAATTTCAAACTTCTCGAACCACTCTTTCAGCCGTTTTTTGGCATCAGAGCGGCTTACTCCTTTAAGCTGAGCAAGGTAGAGGGCCTGTTCTCCAACAGCCATTTTCTTATATAATCCCCTCTCTTCGGGCAGATATCCTATTTTTTCAACATGATGCGGAGCAAGTTTTTCATCACCAAAAAAGATTTCACCTTCATCGGGGCCTGTAATCTGATTGATAATTCTGATAAGGGAGGTTTTGCCAGCACCATTGGGGCCAAGCAGTCCAAAGATGCTTTCCCGGGGCACCGCAATGCTTACATTGTCGAGTGCGGTATGGGCTGCATACCTTTTGGTAATGTTTTTCGCGATAAAATAGTCCATATAATGAAGTTCAGATGATGGGGTTCAAAGTTCTTAAAAATGGCGATACCTTTTCAGGAAACCGCCATTTTTGTTATGTAGTTGTTTGGTTAATTTAAACCGCAGGTATTCTGTTTGGTTCACCTGATGAGATATTGACAATCGTTTTTAATTTGTCAGGTGTTTCAGAATCTCAGGATTACCAATGTTTCTCAGCCTTTATTGAAAGTATTCCCTCATTCTTTCGAAGAAGGATTTGTCTTTTGCGCCGGGGCTGGGTCTAAAGTTTTCGGCATCCATTAGTTTTTCAAGAATTTCTTTTTCCTGTCTGTTCAGGTTTTTGGGAGTCCATACATTGATATTGATCAGTTGGTCTCCGCGGCCATAGCCATTCAGCGATGGCACACCCTTGCCTTTAAGCCTGAGCACTTTGCCACCTTGTGTGCCGGGGTCAATCTTTATGCGGACTTTCCCTTCTATGGTTGGTATTTCAACCGATGTACCCAGGGCTGCTTCGGGAAAACTGATGTAGTGATCATAAAGAATATTAACTCCTTCACGAACCAGCTCATCATGCGGTATTTCTTCTATCTGAACAATCAAATCGCCGGGAATACCACCTCTGGGGGCTGCGTTGCCTTTGCCACCCACCGAAAGCTGAATCCCTTCAGAAACACCGGCAGGAATATTCAGGCTGATTACTTCTTCGCCCTTCATGGTTCCGCTTCCTGCGCAGGAATTACATTTATTGGTAATGGTTTGTCCCTCGCCATTACAATACGGGCAGGTAGAGCTGGTTTGCATCTGCCCAAGGAAAGTGTTGGTAACCCGGGTAATTTGTCCGGTGCCGTGGCAGTGCTGGCAGGTTGAAAATGAAGAACCTCCTGCTGCGCCGGTGCCATGGCAGGTGCTGCATGAAACCAATTTGTTGACTTTTATTTTTTTCTCAACTCCTCTTGATATTTCTTCAAGTGTGAGCCGTACCTTTACCCTGAGGTTGGTTCCCTTGTTTACTCTGCGTCTTCCGCCACCTCCGCTGAAACCTCCGAATCCACCACCAAAGGCAGATCCGAAAATATCGCCGAACTGACTGAAAATGTCATCCATTGACATTCCGCCGCCATACCCGCCTCCGGGCATACCTTTCATTCCTTCGTGCCCATACTGATCGTACCTGGCCCTTTTTTCAGAGTTGCTCAGTACTTCGTAGGCTTCGGCAGCTTCTTTAAATTTTTCTTCAGCTTCCTTGTTGTTGGGGTTTTTGTCGGGATGATATTTTAATGCCATTTGCCGGTAAGCTTTTTTTATTTCAGCTTCACCGGCATTGCGCGAAACGCCCAGTATTTCGTAATAATCTCTTTTTGCCACTTTTCCTGATTTTTTAGAATTTAAATTCCCACTACCACTTTGGCAAAGCGAATTACCTTGCCATTCAGGGTGTAGCCTTTCTGGGTAACATCAATAATCTTGTTTTTCATTTCTTCGGCAGGTGCAGGAATGTTGGCAATTGCCTCATGAAAATCAGTGTTGAACTCAAGTCCCATGGCTTCGGTTTCGGCCAAACCCTTTTGAGTGAGAATGTTTTTCATTTTGTTGTAAATGAGAAGTGTCCCCTGCTTGATAGGATCTTCGTCTTCACGTGTCATAACTCCCAGTGCACGCTCAAAATCGTCAATAATTGGCAGCAGACTGCTGATTATTTCTTCTGATGCTGTTTTGCTCAGATCAATTCGCTCTTTGATTGCTCTTTTGCGGTAGTTGTCAAAATCTGAATATAACCGCAAATACTTGTCATTCAATTCGTTGTATTTCTGAGCGGCAGTTTCTAATTCATTTTTGCAGGCTTCCTGTTGTTCCATATTTTCATGTGACACATTTTCAGTGTTTTCCACAGTTCCATCTACCTGCATCTTATCTTCGGCAGCCTTGTCCTTGCTTTTGTTGTGCTTTGCCATGTTATATGTTGGTTTTCAGTAAAATAGACAATAGTTTTTTTGTCGGTCATTTATTAACAAATAGCTTGCCAATGCCTTGGTTCAGGACAAATTGACAGGAAAATACTTTATCTGGAATGGCATCAAAAAAACCGGCTTTTTTTAAACCGGTTTTTACGGATAAGTCATTTTTAGCCTGAGCAATTGAACTCAGCGGTTTTACTCGATACGTTCAATTTCAGCGCCCAATGCCCTGAGCCTGCCATCAATATTCTGATACCCGCGGTCAATCTGCTCTATGTTGTCAATCTGGCTTCTTCCTTTGGCTGAGAGGGCGGCAATAAGCAAAGCTACACCTGCCCTTATATCGGGAGATGACATAACAATTCCCCGCAGGGAAACCTGCCGGTTAAGACCGATAACAGTAGCGCGGTGCGGGTCGCAGAGAATAATTTGTGCGCCCATGTCAATCAGCTTATCAACAAAAAACAGGCGGCTCTCGAACATTTTCTGGTGTATCAGCACACTGCCCTTGGCCTGGGTGGCCACCACCAAAGCAATGCTTATAAGGTCGGGGGTGAAGCCGGGCCATGGTGCATCACTTATGGTCATAATGGAGCCGTCCATAAAGGTTTCTACTTCATAACTCTCGTGGGCAGGAATAAAAATATCATCTCCCTGCAACTCCATTCTTATTCCCAGTTTTCTGAAAACATCGGGAATTATTCCAAGTTCCTTGTACTGAACGTTTTTAATTGTAATCTCAGAGCCAGTCATGGCTGCAAGGCCGATAAAACTGCCTATTTCAATCATGTCGGGAAGCAGCGTATGTGAAGTGCCTTCCAGTTTTTCCACTCCTTCGATGGTGAGGAGGTTTGATCCAACGCCAGTTATTCTTGCCCCCATGCGGTTGAGCATTCTGCAGAGCTGTACCAGATATGGCTCACATGCTGCATTAAATATGGTAGTTGTACCTTTGGCAAGGGCTGCAGCCATCACCACATTGGCGGTTCCGGTTACCGAAGCTTCATCAAGGAGCATATAGCAACCCCTGAGTTCGGTGGCATCAATACTGTAAAAATTGTTTGTGCCTTCCGATTCAAATCTGGCGCCCAGTTTCTGAAGCCCTAAAAAGTGTGTGTCCAGCCTTCTTCTGCCTATTTTGTCGCCTCCCGGATGCGGAATATACCCTTTGCCAAAGCGGGCGAGGAGTGGCCCCAGAATCATAATTGAGCCTCTTAGTCCGGCAGCCTTTTTTCTGAACTCAGTGGTTTTCAGGAAATCGAGGTTGATATTTTGTGCGCGGAAAGTGTAACTGCCTTCGCCGGTATGTTTGATTTCCACACCCATGTCGCCGAGCAGGCTGATGAGCAGGTTTACATCCCTGATGTCGGGCACATTGTGCATTGCAATCTCTTCGCCGGTGAGCAACACTGCGCAGATAACCTGTAAGGCTTCGTTTTTGGCACCCTGGGGAATGATTTCTCCCTTCAGTTTTTTACCGCCATGAATAATGAATGAACCCATATCAATTAAAAGTGTAGATAAAAAAAGCCTGATTTAATATCAGGCCTGAAAGTTAGTTCTTTTTTCTGTTCCGCATATCCCGGAAATGACTGTTTTTATCGTTTTTCGGGTTAAACTTTTTGCGCCGGTTGTTTTGATTGTGCACAGTAACTGTAGGCGGTGTCTGCCTGAGCAGGTCGTTGGTATGAGCAAGCCGGGCATCGTCGCTCAGTTTGAGTTGTCCCTTGCTCAGTTGTGCCAGATGACCGGTAATAAGCTCATCATTCACCGAATCGCGGTTCCAGTTAAGGTAGGACTTTTTAAGGTGGTTGGCAATATTTTTGACAAGTGCGTCTTTTTCGGAGCCATCCTCAAAAGCGCAGGCTTTTTCAATGATTTTTTCGATGTTTTTGCCATAGGGCCTGAATTTTATTTCAGACTGCGGATAAGGCACACGCTGGGGCTTGCGCTCGGTAATTTCGGGCGAAGGGGCAGGGTAGGGGGAGTCAACATCAAGTTTAAAGCCTGTTATGATGTGCAAATGGTCCCAAAGTTTTTGTTTGTAGTCAGCTGCATCCTTGTTTTCAGGATGTAACTGAGCCATAACATTAATGAGAACTTTGGCAAGTCCGGTTCGTTTTTCACGATCTTCGATACTTACCACGTAAGCAGCCATTTGCTGAACATTGCGACCGTACTCGGGAATGATGAGTTTTTCACGGGTGCTGTTATAGTCCATAAAATCTTGGTTAATAATAAAAATACTCTTAGTAAAAAGTTGTGTAAAGGTGGGATCAAGTTGCAGGATTATACGGTAGGAGAGCCGGGATGTTCAGCTGCATTTGATCTGATTTCAAAGTAAATAAACCTGAATGGAAAAATCGCTGATTTATTAACGCTGCAAATATACGAAAAAAAATCAGTTTACCAACCTGAGTTTTGCGAATTTAAGTAATAACTGTTTCTGGCCTGCTGCAGCAAAGAATACCGTGGCCTTGATATTGGGCCCGGTTCCTTCAACCGAAATTACTTTTCCGCGTCCAAACCTTTCGTGTTCCACATGCACTCCGGGTTGAATAAGTTCGGGCGGAGCTGCCGGTTCATCATTTACCGGAGCAGTGTTTTTCTCAATTTTTGTGAGTGGCTTCTTGCTAAAAACAGGGGCTTTGGTCATCAATGGCATACCCGGAGAGCTTTTCTGAGCAACTCTGCGGGTGGTTTTTTCCAGATAGGTTTCATCAATGTCTTCAAGAAACCTGCTGGGCTCATTCATAGTCATATTTCCCCACCTGTATCGGGTTTCGGCATACGATAAGGTTACTTGTTTTTCGGCGCGGGTAAGGGCAACATAAAACAATCTTCTTTCTTCTTCAATCTCCGACCTTGAGTTTAAAGCCATCATCGAAGGGAAAAGATTTTCTTCCATTCCGGCTACAAAAACATATGGAAACTCCAGCCCCTTGGCAGCATGTATGGTCATCAGCACCACCTTGTCGCTCTCTCCCTCATCCTCATCGTTGTCGGCATCGGTAAGCAGCGAAATTTCCTGAAGAAATAGATCCAAAGTGCGGGTAACTTCTTTAGCTGTGAGTTCTCCGGTTTCTTCGTTCGGGAAAAGGGTTTGCTCTTTTTCCGAGAAGTCTTTGAGTGCATTGATGAGCTCTTCGGTGTTTTCGAGACGAGCCACTCCCTCGTCGGTATCGTCGGCCTTGAGTTCTTTCAGCAGATTCGACTGATTGGCAATTTTTACTCCCAGATCGAAAGCACTTTTATGGCCTACCTGAAGGTGAAAAGCGGCAATCATGCTGGTAAATTCTTCAATTTTCGTAAGCGTGCCCCCGTTGATGCCTTGCACATAATGTGCTGCAGCTGAAGCAGTTTCAAACAGACTTCGCCCGGTACTCATGGCGGCCATTTCAATCTTTTCGAGGGTAGTTTTTCCTATTCCCCGTGCAGGGTAGTTGATGATGCGATTGAAGGCTTCGTCGTCTTTTGGATTGACCACCAGCCTGAAATATGCCAGTAAGTCTTTGATTTCTTTTCTTTTGTAAAACGACAGTCCTCCGTAAATGCGATAGGGTATGTTGAGCCTGCGCAGTGCATCTTCAATAGCACGCGACTGTGCATTGGTCCTGTAAAGAATGGCAAAATCCTTATTGTACAGGTGCAGGTTCATCTTGGTTTCGAAAATGGAATCTGCAATTTTTGCTCCTTCTTCCACATCGGTGGCCGCTTTTATTACTTTGATGGGTTGTCCCTCGTCGTTGTCGGTCCAGACCTCTTTTTTTATCTGTTCCTTGTTTCGGGCAATCACGCTGTTTGCCGCATTAACAATAACTTTTGTGGAGCGGTAATTCTGTTCCAGTTTGTAGGTTCGTGCATCGGAATAGTCTTTCCTGAAATTTAAAATATTCTGGATGTTTGCACCCCTGAATGCATAGATGCTCTGGGCATCGTCGCCAACCACACAAATGTTTTCGTGTCTGGCAGCCAGTTTTTTCACGATGAGGTATTGTGCAAAATTGGTGTCCTGGTACTCATCTACCAGAATGTACTGGAATTTAGACTGATATTTGTGCAAAACTTCAGGGAAATCGCGCAGCAACAGGTTGGTATTAAAGAGCAAATCGTCGAAATCCATGGCCGCAGCCCTGAAACACCGGGTTTTGTAGTGCATAAAAATCTCACCGGTCATGGGCCGGTTGGCAATGCGGTCCTGTTCCTTTATTTCGGAGTTGTTGTTATATTCCTCAGCTGAAACCAGGTTTGACTTTGCCGAGGAAATGCGCCCCAGTATTGCTGAAGGAACATACACCTTGGGGTCGAGGCTCAGGTCGCGGAGTATGGTTTTGATCAGATTTTTTGAATCGTCGGTGTCATAAATGGTGAAGCTTGATGGATAACCAAGCAAATGGCCTTCTGATCTCAGGATTCGGGCAAAAATGGAGTGAAAGGTTCCCATCCACACATTCCGCGCCTCATTTCCAATTAGTTTGGTGATCCTTTCTTTCATTTCTTTGGCTGCCTTATTGGTAAAGGTAAGTGCCAGCACGTTGAAAGGGTCAACACCCTGACTCAGCATATAAGCAATGCGGTAAGTAAGAACACGGGTTTTTCCTGATCCTGCACCTGCAATCACCATCACAGGGCCGCGGGTATTGATAACGGCCTCTTGCTGGGCCTGATTGAGTTGACTAAGTATATCCTGCACTTTACATCTTAATTGAAAACTGCAAAATTAATGATTCCTTGCGAGCATATCATGGATTGTGGATAACTCATCACAACAAACTGCCGGTTTGCGGAGTTGTGCACGTAAAATGGTATTTACAATAATGTATTAATGTTAAAATATGATCCTGATGAAATCCGGGATATTGAACCGATGGTGTTGATAATTCAGCAGATGGAATGTAAAAAACATGAAATTTTTCGCATGTAAAAGATAAGGTTTGTAAATAATTTTAAAACTATCCACTTCAACTGCTATTATTAAATGCCTGAAAATAAGAAAACGTGCTCGCTATGATGTAAATATAGTTTACAGAAAGTAATAAATTTATCCGGAGGCAAAAATTTTGAAAATTTTCATTTTTTGCAGATTACTTTTTGAATTTTCTGTCATTAAAGTATAAAGTCAGACAGAACTTTCAATTTGAGCTACCATGTTTAACTACTCAAAAAACGGGAACAGCATCGGATTTGTCATTGATCAGATCATTGACAAACAAATCCGGCGCAACGAACCTCCCGAAACTGCACTCACTTATCAGCGACTGCTCGAAGATTCATTCACCGATATTGAAGCCCGCAGGCTGATTGCCATGGCTGTACATGTGGAGTTGTTCAGGCTTATGAAATATGGTGAGGCATTTAATCATAAAAGGTTTATTGAAAATCTGAACGGGTTGCCTGATTTGCCCGATGCAGATATGTAAAGATATTCAGGAGGTTACTCCTGGTTTTTGGTGAGTAATGTGTTGGACCGGGGCCTGGTAAACCCCGGTTTTTTATTTGTCCGGTTTTTATTAGTTTTACCGGACTTTTTCCGCGGTTTACCGATTTTTGCTACTTACACCGGAAAAAGCTGCCGTACATTTGCCTCACATTCAGGGCCTGTATGGCCAAAACAAAAAGACTCACTCAAAAAACTCTTAAAAATGGAAAATTATAACAAAGAAGATCACTGGATGAAACATCATCACAAGGGACACAATCCTGTAAAAACCATGGTAATCGGTATTTTGGTAGTTACCTTTGGTTTATTGTATATGCTCAACAACATGGGCGCAGTTCCGGGCGAAATCTGGAGGCTCATTTTTTCATGGCCCATGCTTTTGGTTGCCATTGGAATCGTTAATCTTGCCGAACGCAAGCCCGGTTTTGGTGCTTTAATGATCGCAGTGGGTGGTTTATTCCTTTATGACAGATATTATGACCTGCCATTTAACATTTTCTCGCTTTTCTGGCCGGTGGTAATTATTATAATAGGTGTAGCCCTCATTTTTTCCAACGGAAGCCTGGTTGCACGCATCCGTGGCCGCAGAGTCATACACAGCTCCACCGATGGCGATGTGCTGGATGAGGTATGTGTGTTTGGCGGAAATGAAAAAATGATTCATTCCCAGAATTTTAAAGGCGGTGAGATTGTTGCTGTTTTTGGTGGATCGAAGATTGACCTCACCCAAACCCAGCTGGCCCCGGGGCCTCAGGAACTCGAACTGGTTGCAGTGTTTGGCGGAGCTACCCTGCTTGTGCCTAACGACTGGAATGTTAAAATGGAAATCACCAGTATTTTTGGCGGTTTTGCTGATAAAAGGCACAACCTAAATATTGATAATAACAAGACATTAATATTAAAAGGAGTCGCCATTTTTGGAGGCGGTGAATTAAAAAGTTACTAATCACCCTTCCAGCAACTGCCCGGCATGAAAACCAATTTGTCAAAACTGCTTCCGATTTATCCCGCTGTTTGGCTGGTGATTGGAGGTGTGCATTACCTCATTCTTACAAGTCAGCTGCATTTGAATATTGAACTGGCTTTGATGGACTCCATGGTTTTTACAGCAATTTTCGGAGTACTTGGAGTGGGATTGTGGTTTTTAGTCAAGTTTTCTGATGTAGAAAAGTTGAGCCTCAAGGAAATTTTTATCAGACACATCACCACAGGGGCTGTAAGCATTACCCTGTGGTTCGGCTCTTCCTGGCTGCTGCTCACTGCTATAACAGCACATAATACCGAATACATTCAGATGCTCAGCAACACTATGATTGTTAGGATAATAGCAGGCATTCTGCTTTACATTATTCTCATAACTGTGTTTTATCTGCTCATTAATTATCAGAATCTGCTGGAAAGGAAGGCCCGTGAAGAGTCGCTGCAGGGATTGTTGCATGAAAGTGAACTCAATTCGCTGCGGGCGCAGATCAAACCTCATTTTTTGTTCAATGCCCTCAATTCGGTGAGCTCACTCACGGTAACCAATCCACCCCGGGCGCAGGAAATGGTAATAAACCTCTCTGAATTCATGCGTTATTCACTCAGTTTCTCCGACAACAGCATGAGCACACTCAGGCAGGAACTCAATCATGTGCGTTTGTACCTTGAAATTGAAAAGGTACGTTTTGGAGAACGTTTGCTGGTAGAGGAAAAAATGGAGGAATCATTGATGCATTGGACTTTACCCCCCATGATTTTGCAACCCCTGATTGAAAATGCTGTAAAACATGGCATTTATGACTCCACCGGAAAATCATGGATAAAACTTGATGCAGTGCAGGAAGGAACCCGGCTGAATCTCACGATTTCCAACAATTTTGACCCTGAAGCTGTTACCAAAAAAGGCACTGGAACTGGTCTTTCCAATGTTATGAAGCGTTTCAGAATGATTTACGGTATCAACCACCTTGTACAGGTTGAAAAAAGCGAAGACATTTTTACAATTAAACTCAGCATCCCCGAATATGGACAAAATCAAAGTACTGATCATTGATGATGAGCCTCCTGCACGCGAACTGGTGCGGCACTATCTTACTTCATTTCACGGAATTGAAATTGCTGCCGAGTGCGAAAATGGTTTTGAAGCCCTAAGGGCCATCAATGAAATGAAACCTGACCTTATTTTTCTGGATATTCAAATGCCGAAAATCACCGGCTTTGAATTGCTGGAGTTGCTTCAGGAGCCACCTCAGATTATATTCACTACTGCTTATGACGAGTTCGCCATTCGTGCTTTTGAAAAGAATGCAGTGGATTATCTGCTAAAACCCTTTTCGGCTGCCCGTTTCCAGCAGGCCGTTGAAAAAGCCAGGCTGCGCATTACAGGTAATCAGCAGGCTGCAACTCCTGCTGTCAGCAACCTCAAAAACCAGCTCGAAGCTGTGGACGGAGAACTCGACAGGGTAGTAGCCAGAATTGGTTCACGCATTGTGGTTATTCCGGTGGATTCCATTCATTACATTGAATCTCAGGATGATTATGTTATGATATACTCTGCGCAGGGTAATCACCTGAAGGAAAAAACCATGAAGTATTTTGAAGCCCACCTGCCCAAAAGCAGTTTTATACGCATCCACCGAAGCCACATTGTTAACATCAGCCAGATTGTATCGGTTGATCTTTACGGAAAAGATACCCATATGGTAATTCTGAAATGCGGTGCCAAACTCAAGGCCAGTGCCGAAGGCTACAAACGTCTCAGGGAGTTGTTGTAGATGAAAAATAAATTTTACTTTTGCTGCAGGAAAGTGTCCTCAGTCTGACACATTAACCTTAACCGCTGTAAAGATTGGTTAAACTGCAGATGGGTTTCGCATCGCTAAACATCGGATTCTGATCTTACTGCTTTATCCGGAGGTAAAATTAAGTTGCTGATAATTAGTGGTTAGCAATTTCATTTTTTTCTTAGAAGGTGACCCGCACTTATTTTTTTTAATTGGTGCGAAAAAAAAAGTAAAAAAGGTTGTGCAGATAAAAATAAAGTTCTATTTTTGCAGCCCGTTTCAAAAGACATAAAATCATTACAGACATGTACTTGACTTCAGAAGTAAAGAAGAATATTTTCAGTGAAAATGGTAAAAGTGCTGCCGACACCGGATCAGCCGAAGGACAGATTGCGCTTTTTACCCACCGCATTCAGCATCTCACAGGTCACCTTAAGATCAATAAAAATGATAAGGTAACCGAGCGTTCGCTTGTCCGTTTGGTAGGAAAGCGCAGAAGACTTCTTGATTACCTGAAGGAAAAAGACATTGAAAGATACAGAGCTATCATTAAGAAGCTCAACCTGAGGAAGTAATCATTCCTTACAAACATATTCAACAAAAGGGGGCAATCGAGTATTGCCTTTTTTTGTATCAACAGGTCAGCATTTTTTTGCATTATTCTCAATCCTGTTGTTTTAAACACTAATTTTGAGACCGGTTTTCAAAAAATGGCGAAAACTGTGTAAATGCCAAAATCATAATCACTTATATGCAAGGAATAGTAAAAACATTCGACATCGGAGACGGAAGGTCCATCTCCATTGAAACCGGTCGTCTGGCAAAGCAAGCCGATGGTTCTGTAGTAGTAAAAATGGGCGATACCATGTTGCTGGCAACAGTGGTAGCCCGGCAGGAAGCGGCTGAGAACGTCGATTTTATGCCCCTTACGGTTGAATACCGTGAAAAATATGCGGCAGCCGGCCGCTTTCCGGGAGGCTTCTTTAAAAGAGAAGCCCGCCCCTCCGACTATGAAATATTAATTTCCCGTTTGGTTGACCGGGCCCTCAGGCCGCTCTTCCCCGAAGATTTTCATGCTGAAACTCAGGTGCTCATTACCCTGATTTCAAGCGATACCGAAATTCTGCCCGATGCGCTTGCCGGATTGGCGGCTTCGGCTGCACTCGCAGTATCAGATATTCCTTTCAACGGACCCATTTCTGAAGTAAGGGTTGCCCGTATTGATGGTAAGTTTGTGGTAAATCCAACCATTAAAGACCTGGCAAATGCCGATATGGACATTATGGTGGCCGCTTCTATGGACAACATCATGATGGTGGAAGGTGAGATGAAAGAGGTTTCAGAGAACGATATGATTGAAGCGATGAAGTTTGCCCACGATCATATCAAAATACAGTGCCGTGCACAGCTTGAGCTTGCCGCCATGGTAGAAAAAGCAAATCCCAAACGCGAATACTGTCACGAAACCAACGATCCTGATCTGAAGGAAGCCATCCGCAAATTTACCTACGATAAAATATTTGCAGTTGCCAGTCGTGCCACTGCCAAACACGAACGCAGCGATGCCTTTAAGGCCATCAAACAGGAGTTTATTGAAACTCTTGATCCCGAAGAAGCCAAGGAGAAGGATTTCATGATTTCGCGTTATTACCACGATGTGGAAAAAGAAGCTGTGCGCAATGCCATTCTCGACAACCGCATCCGCCTCGACGGCCGTAAACTCGACGAAATCAGGCCCATCTGGTGCGAAGTGGATTACCTGCCTGCTGTGCATGGTTCTGCCATCTTTACCCGCGGAGAAACACAGTCGCTTACCACGGTTACCCTCGGCACTAAGCTTGACGAGCAGTTGATTGATGGAGCTGTTATTGAAGAAAAGGTAAACTTTATCCTTCATTATAACTTCCCTCCATTCTCAACCGGCGAAGTAAAACGTATGTCGGGAACCAGCCGCCGCGAAGTAGGCCACGGTAACCTTGCACTTCGAGCCTTAAAACCCGTCATCCCGGGACCCGATGTAAATCCTTACACCATTCGCGTGGTGAGTGATATTCTTGAATCGAACGGCTCCTCATCAATGGCAACCGTTTGTGCCGGAACCATGGCACTGATGGATGCTGGTGTGAAAATTAAAAAACCGGTTTCAGGAATTGCCATGGGCTTGATCTCTGATACCAAAACCAACAGGTTTGCTGTACTCAGCGATATCCTGGGCGACGAGGATCATCTGGGCGATATGGACTTTAAAGTTACCGGAACCGAAGATGGTATTACTGCCTGCCAGATGGACATCAAAGTTGACGGAATGCCCTACGAAGTGCTTGCTCAGGCACTTGAACAGGCCAAACGCGGACGTATGCACATACTCGGTGAAATCACCAAAACCATCAATACTCCAAGAGCCGACTACAAGCCTCATGTTCCCCGTATCGTTAAAATGACCATTCCGAAAGAATTTATCGGCGCTGTCATAGGCCCGGGTGGCAAGGTAATACAGGAGATGCAGCGCGAAACCGGATCTACCATTGTAATTGAGGAAGTTGGAGAATTCGGTGTAATTGACATCGTGTCAAACAACAAAGAGTCCATTGACGCTGTAATGGCAAAAATCAAACGCATTGTTGCTATTCCTGAAATTGGAACTGTGTACCACGGAGTAGTTAAAAATATTACTGCTTTTGGCGCATTTGTTGAAGTACTTCCAGGAAAAGACGGACTTCTGCACATCTCTGAAATTGACCACAAACGCCTCGAAAAAGTAGAAGGCGTGCTTAAGGTGGGCGATGAAATTGATGTTAAACTGATTGAAATTGATAGCAAAACCGGAAAACTCAAGCTTTCGCGTAAAGTTTTGCTTCCCAAGCCAGATCAGAATCCCAAATAATTTCATAATTTAGTAAGCTTTGGCTGTATAATACTGCCGGCCTGTACTTCCCGGAAAAAGTTCCGGGAAGCTGGCTGGCGATTTAAAATACAGTGGATTGACAATGGCTGCCTTAAGGAAAAATAGTCTGAACATTTCTTTATAATTTTCGATTTTTTTCTTTTATTACAGGTTTGATTGTCAGTGTCATAGATTTTAAATCAGCAGTTTTTAGGGTTTGCTGAAAAATAAATGTAACATTCCACGGAATTTTACGTAAAAAGGTTCGCTGTTAATTTTAAAGGAGAATATGAGGCAACTAAAAATTACCAAACAGGTTACCAATCGTGAAACTGCTTCACTTGACAAGTATCTTCAGGAGATTGGAAAAGTAGAGCTGATCACTGCCGATGAAGAAGTTGCGCTGGCCCAGCGTATCAAACAGGGCGACCGGGCTGCACTTGAAAAACTTACCAAAGCAAACTTAAGGTTTGTGGTATCGGTTTCAAAACAATACCAGAATCAGGGATTAAGTCTTCCCGACCTTATCAACGAAGGAAATCTGGGGCTGATTAAAGCTGCCCAGCGTTTTGACGAAACCCGCGGTTTTAAATTTATTTCCTATGCTGTTTGGTGGATCAGACAATCCATCCTGCAGGCACTTGCAGAACAATCGCGTATTGTCAGGCTCCCGCTCAACAAAATCGGATCTATCAATAAGATCAACAAGGCATACGCCAAACTTGAGCAGGAATTTGAGCGTGAACCCAACTCTGATGAGATTGCAGGGCTTCTCGAAATCAGCGAGAACGAAGTAAAGGAATCCATGCGCAATTCAGGCCGCCATGTTTCAATGGATGCGCCATTGGTTCAGGACGAAGACAACAACATGTATGATGTTCTTCGCAGCGACGATGGTCCGACACCCGAAACCGAACTGCTTTACGAATCACTTCGCAAGGAAATTGAGCGCGCTGTTGCCACACTTACTCCCAGAGAAGCCGATGTTGTAAGGCTCTATTTCGGGTTAAACGGTGAACATCCGCTCACACTCGAAGAAATTGGTGAGCGTTTTGACCTTACCCGCGAACGTGTGAGGCAAATTAAGGAAAAAGCCATTCGCAGGCTGAAACATACCTCGCGAAGCAAAATCCTGAAAACTTATCTTGGATAAAAAAAGAGCGGACTAACCTCCGCTTTTTTTTGGAATAAAGACCACAGGAATTACTTCCTGTGGCTGATCATTTCAAGCAGAGAAGCAAATTTTTCCCAGGTGAAGATCTGAACACCAGCTATGGAGGAAGTTTCTTTACCAGAATAAATCAAACACTTGTTCGTGGTTCCATAAAATTCATCTTCGGGGAACCGGTTCAGGTTTTTTAAGTAATCTAAATTATAAGTCTGGCCTGCTTTAATTTCCAATAGAATAATTTCGTCAGCACTTTTTTCAATAACGCAGTCAATCTCATTACCATTGCTTTCGCGCCAGTAAAATACCGAAGGTACACGTCCGCTGTGAACCTCTTTCTTTATAATCTCACTGATTACCAGATTCTCGAATAATGACCCGTACAGGTAATGAGTTTGCAATTGTTCTGCCGAAATTCTTAGTAATGAGGATACTACTCCTGTATCATAAAAATAAAGTTTTGGGGCTTTGATGATACGTTTGCTAAAATTACGGTAATATGGCTGCAGCAGAAAAATAATGAAACTTGATTCAAGCAGGGATAACCATGATTTTGCTGTATTTACTGATATTCCAGCATCCGAGGCCAGCGATGTGAGGTTAAGGATTTGTCCGGTCCTGCCAGCGCAAAGCCCTAAAAACCGTGAGAAAGCACTCAGATTTGCAATCGAATTTAATGTCCTTACATCTCTCTCGATATAAGTCTGTAAATAGGAGGGATAAAAATCGTCAGGCTTTATATTTTGAGATATAAGGCGTGGATAAAATCCGTTAATTATTGTGGAATTTATGTCGGATAAATCAACAATTCCTTTCATTTCTGAATAGTCGAATGGAAACAAATGATTGATGCTGACCCGTCCTGCTAAGGATTGGGAGATTTGATTGCTTAAGATAAAGCTCTGTGAACCAGACAAAATGAATTGACCGTTCGTATTTCTTTCGTCAGATACAACCTGAATATAACTGAATAACTCAGGAACTTGCTGCGCTTCATCGAAAATAACCTTATGGCCTGCATTATTTAAAAAGCCGTTGGGATCAGTTCGTATAAAGTCCCTGAGGTCTATACGTTCCAGGTTAAAATATTTATAATCGGGAAATGCAGCTTTAAGCAGGGTTGTTTTGCCCGATTGTCTTGGGCCGGTTAGCGAAACTACCGGGAACATTGTCAACATGTTCTGCAAATGTTCAGTGATCTGTCTTTTTATCATTTTATGTAAATTTGCATTCTGAATGCAAATTTACATAAAAATTCAGGTAATCAGAAATCTTTTTAGCAAAATCTTCCTGTACTTTGTTGAAGTTTGCATTTCTAATATACAATAGTTTGCATTGCCGGTGCACACAAGTTTAGCCATAGTATTATGGGGAAAGCAGCAATTTGCCACTCACCTCGCCCTTTGCCTGAAAAGCAGCCAATGCTATTTGGGGTAATGGCCGATACATCTGCTGCATCAGAGTTTTATTCTTTCCAGAACCCGAACAAAAAATAACGTACTTTTAACCCCTGAAACAAACAAAGCGTTTACATCATGCATTTGGTCGCACCATCTTTGCTTTCGGCAGATTTTACCCGTTTGGGTGAGGATATTGAAATGGTCAACCGCAGCGAAGCCGACTGGTTTCATGTGGATGTTATGGACGGGGTTTTTGTCCCAAATATTTCATTTGGAATGCCGGTGATCAAAGCCATTGGGAAAGTTGCCCGCAAACCATTGGATGTACATTTGATGATTGTTCAGCCGGAAAGGTATTTTGAAACCTTCCGCGACCTGGGTGTTTCCTGGCTGAGTATTCATTACGAGGCAGTTCAGCATCTGCATCGGGCTGTTTTTCAGATCAGGGAGCTGGGCATGAAGGCAGGGGTGGTGCTGAATCCGCATACACCGGTGCATGTGCTTGAAGATATTATTGCCGATGTTGACCTGGTTTTGCTGATGTCGGTGAACCCGGGTTTCGGTGGACAGAAGTTTATTGAACAAACGTATTCAAAAATATCAAAACTGCGGCTGATGATAGAGCAGGCCAATTCCCCGGCACTTATTGAAGTTGACGGAGGTGTGAGTCTTGATAATGCAGGTAAACTTTTATCGGCAGGTGCCGATGTGCTGGTGGCCGGAAACACTGTTTTTTCAAGCAAAGATCCTTTGGATACCATTCATCAGCTGAAAGGAATGGGCAGCTAAGGCAGGATATTCCCCCCTCCCTAATCTATAAATGTTAGGATTTCATCCACCGTTTTTCTGGTTTTGCGGGCTGGCTTTCCGAAAGGCCTGCCCATGGCAACAAATGTAATGAGCCTCCAGGGTTCTTTTACTTCCAGCAGTTTTTCAAGCTCCTGCTGAGCGACCAAAGGAGCACTCATCCAGCAGGCACCCAGCCCAAAATCTACAGCTGACAACAAAATGTTTTGTATGGCAGCCCCGGCGGTCTGCATATCGGGGTGGTTGCGCATACGTGTAATTTCATCATGGGTAATTCCTGTGCCCTTTTCAAGCTGAGACTCATAGGGTTTCATCAGCAGGGCAATTACAGCAGGAGCATCTTCAAAAAAGGTGGAATACCATTCAATGCGCGACAAAAATGCCCGGTTGACATCTTCAGAATCCTTTACCGGCAACTTGTTCAGACTCTCAGAAACTGCAGCTGCCATCTGCCGCAGCAGTTCTTTCCGGGTAATTACCAGAAACTTCCAGGGCTGGGAATTGTTGATGCTGGGCGCCATGCCTGCACGCCTGATGATTTCACGTAAGGTTTCTTTGGGGATGCTACCCGCTGAAAAGCTTCTGATGCTTATTCTGTTTTCAATCGCCTGAGCCAGTTCCATATGCAACTTTTTTTGAATAACAATTAAAACAGGGAATGGTTTTAACAGAAAAGCCTCTA
>JANJXJ010000109.1 GCA_024709105.1 Lentimicrobium sp.
CATTGAGCCAGCGTGAGTGCTTTGACTGACTGCCCGTATTTCCTGAAACTTTTGGTAAGCACTGCCAGAGAAATAACTGCAGCCAGCGGAAGTACAATGCCATAGGAAATTATACCACTGATACCAAAATTGGCAATAAAACCCGGATTAATTACAAAAGTAGCAGCACTCGTCATGCTCGCTGCAAGTGATAAAGCTACTGCCGTGGGCGAAAACATGATATTTCCAACCGCATAATCGGAAATACTTTTGATTTTCATTGCCCCTCTGATCACAAAGAACAGTATAACTCCCATGTAGAGAATTACAAGTATCCATGCGCCAATCAACTGATCCTGAGTTGCCAAGTGTCTGAATTTATAGAGTTTAACAATTTTTAGAATTAAAATCTGAAGGCAGCCGATGCGAACGCCAATCCACCGCCTGATCCGATAAATACAAGCAAATCACCCCTTTTGACTTTGCCTTTGGTAACGGCATCGTCAAAAGCCAGTGGAATACATGCTGAGCCGGTGTAACCGTAATACTGCATGATGGTATGGGCTTTTTCACGCTCCACGCCCAGTTTATCCATGGTTTCCCAAATGCTGTTGATGTTGATCTGTGTAAGGAAATAATGATCCACAGCCCCGGGGTTGCTGCCTATTCTTGCAGTTAGATCAGCTGCCATTGAGCTCCACATTTCAGGATTCAGTTCTTTGGGAAACTTCTGAACAAATTTAAGCAGATGATCCTTTTTTGCAACTACATCCTGGGTAACGGGCTGAGCTGTTCCACCAGCATAAATGCCCATGTAGCCATAATATTGTCCCTGGGTTTTTAATTCACTGGCCAGAAAACCTCTGTCCTGAGTTTCTTCCGACTTCAGAATAACAACGCCTGCACCATCAGCAAACAGGGTAACCGTCTTTTTATCGGCCATATTCAGATACTTGCTCATGGCATACGCCCCGATCACCATCACATATTTGTAGCGTTCATCGGCCTTTATGTATTTGGCTCCAATGTCAAGGGCAGTTACAAATCCGGCACAGGCTGTATTGATGTCGAAGGTACCGGCATTCACCATTCCCATTTCATACTGTACTTTCGAAGCTGTGGAAGGCGATATAAATTCGGGAGTATCGGTTGAAATTACCAGCAGGTCAATATCTTCCGGCTTCAGGCCTCCCCTTTCCAGCGCCTGACGGGCAGCGGGGATACACAAATCGGCAGTTGACTGATTCTCGGCAGCCCAGCGGCGCTCGTAGATATGTACATTTTCAGCCAGCCAGTCGCTTACGTTTTCGCCAAGCAGCGTATCAAAATAACTGTTTGGCACAACTCTTTCGGGCACATAGGCTCCTGTGGAATGGATAACGGCATTCTGCATTTTGCAACGAATTAAATGGTTATTCCGCCGTCAACGCTCAGCACGGCTCCGTTGATGTAGGCAGCTTCATCAGAGGCCAGAAATACAAAAGCACTGGCAATTTCTTCGGGTTTGCCCAATCTTCCAAGGGGTACTTTTTCGCGCATGGAGGCCAGCACATTTTCGGGCATAAGTGCTACCATTTCGGTTGATATAAAACCAGGAGCTATTGCATTGGCTGTAATTCCCTTGCGACCCAGCTCGCGGGCCCAGGTTTTGGTCATGCCGATAACGCCGGCCTTGGTGGCTACGTAGTTGGTTTGTCCGAAATTGCCATACAGAGCCACTACCGATGAAGTGGTGATGATTCGTCCGTAACCTTTGTCGAGCATATATGGCGAAACGGCTTTGGTGCAATAAAACACACCGCTCAGATTAACATCAATCACCTGTTGCCAGTGTTCCACACTCATTTTTTTCAGGCTGGCATCGCGGGTAATTCCGGCATTGTTGATGAGGATATCAATTCCGGCATATTGACCTGCTACCAAGGCAGCTGCTTTTTCAACCTGCTCATATTCGGCAGTGTTTACTTTCATAAACGCTGCTTTGCCACCTGCAGCTTTAATTTCTTCAACCAATTTAGAGCCCTTTTCCTCGTTCAGGTCCCAAATTATGGAAGTTGCACCTTCAGCTGCAAAACGAATGGCAGTTGCCTTTCCGATTCCATCGGCACCACCGGTGATGATGGCAATTTTATTTTCGAGTCGTTTCATTGACAAAATATTGAAAAATAATTACTTGACTAATTTCTTCAGAACAGGCTGACTAAGCTTTTTCCACAATAAGCGAAGTACCCATTCCCCCACCGATACAAAGAGTAGCCAGGCCGGTTTTTGCATCGCGGCGGAGCATTTCGTAAATAAGTGTGGTCAAAATGCGTGCACCAGAAGCACCAATGGGATGCCCCAGTGCTATGGCGCCTCCATTTACATTTACAATTTCAGGATTCAGCCCCAGATCTTTTACCACAGCGATGCTTTGTGATGCAAAAGCTTCATTGGCTTCCACCAGATCGAGCTGATCAACTGTGTAACCTATTCTTTCCAGGGCTTTGCGCGATGCCGGCACAGGTCCATATCCCATAATGGTAGGATCAAGAGCTACCGACGCATAAGATTTAATGGTTACCAGAGGTTTGATTCCCAGTTCATCTGCTTTCTCTCTTGACATAACAACGAGCATGGCAGCACCATCGTTGATGCCGGATGAATTTCCGGCAGTTACTGTTCCGGCTTTGTCGAATGCCGGTGGAAGTTTTGCCAGCTTTTCAATGGTGGTTCCATGGCGCGGATATTCGTCGGTATCCACTACCACCGGATCGCCTTTGCGCTGAGGAATTACCACAGGAGCAATCTCATCCTTAAACACACCCGATTTCTGGGCTGCTTCGGTTTTTTGCTGACTCAGGGCTGCAAAGGCATCCTGCTCTTCACGGCTAATGTTCCAGCGTTTGGCTATGTTTTCTGCAGTCACCCCCATGTGATAATTGTTGAAAGTTTCGGTAAGGCCATCATGAATCATACTGTCAATCACCTTTCCATCGCCCATGCGGTAGCCGAATCTTGCCTTTGGCAGCAGATAGGGAGCATTGCTCATGCTTTCGGTGCCTCCGGCCAGAATTACATCGGCATCACCCAGCATAATAAACTGTGCTGCCATACTTACTGCTCTGAGACCTGAACCGCAAAGCTTGTTGATGGTCATGGCTGTAACTGTTTCGGGCACACCGGAATAGATTGAAACCTGGCGGGCTGCATTTTGTCCCAGTCCGGCCGAAAGTATATTGCCAACAATAACATCATCAATCATAGACGGGTCAATTCCAGCACGTTTTATGGCCTCTTTGGCTGCAATGGTTCCAAGCTCTACTGCGCTTAAACCGGACAGACTGCCACCAAAGGAACCTATGGGGGTGCGCGCTGCCGAAACAATTACTACTTCTCTCATAATATATGGGTTTGACTGATTTTTTGGCTAAATAACAACACAAAAACAGCCAGCGAAAGCACGATTGTTAATTGAGAAGGACTGACTTTTACGGGATTTGTATTATCATATCATTATACTAATCTGTATAACAATGTTTTACATACAATATTGACTACCCTGACTTCTATTTTCCTTCAACGTGATTAAACATGTATAAATACATGCTTATCCGAAAATTTCTATAAAACTGAATGCTGCATTACCAAGATTGCCATTGGTCAGAAACAATTCGGGCACATGCATATTTAACTCCTTTGCCATAGCAGACATCAACCTGCATTTGTGCGCATCGCCCAGCAATGGCTGGGCTGGTTCAACTACCATCTTAACCATTTCATTGTAGTTGATTTCCAATTCCTTATACATTGCCACGGCAAAGTACCAGGTAAGAGTCGGAATGTATACCGCCCTCAGACTGTATTCTTTTTCGCGCTCCATAAGTTTGTAGCGGCGGGCGATATGCAACAAACGGCTGTACTTTTCCAGGGCCAGCAGCGATTGGAAATAAGATGTAAAAAAAGTGTGCCAGCGGAACTCAAAGATTTGATCCTTGTATCCGTTCAGAAAGGTTTCGGCAAAATCGGCTGCTTCACGGTTTCGCTTGTTTTTATTCAGCGCCCTGATGTAAAAGGAAACAAATCCCACCCGGTTGTGGTGACTTTTGGTATTGCGCATCTGCGGAAAAACATCCTGCATGAGCTTGAGTGCCCGGGAGTTCTTATCCTGACGCAGCAGCACCGCACACAAGTTATTTACATAGTGCAGGTAATCGCCCGAAGGCTGCCGAATGCTTAAATAACCATAATATGCAGCCTTTTCCAGCTCATTGCGCCTCGAATGAAGCATTACACGGTTTGAATAATAATTGAGCAAAATACGCTGACTGTAAAACTCACCTTTTTGAAGCATGTTGTCCAGGTCATCGTAAAGCGTATCTAGTTTGTCGTATTCCCTGTAATTAAAATGTATCAGTGTGAGTCGCACAATGGCCAGGTATCTGTTTAAGCCGTCAAGACTTTCGTCATAAAAAACTGCTTTTAACCATTCTTCCCAGCGCGCCGATTCGGTATTGTTCATTGAATACTGATTCACAATATCAATGGTAGCCTCGTGCAGTTGCCTGTTTATACCAGTGCATTTATCGTAAAGCGGCTGATAATCAATCAGGAATTTATCCACAATCCTGTTGTAATGATGCCTGAACCGAATCAGCAGATAAAAGCGGTAATTCCTGATGATTTCGTAGAAGCGAACAAAATAATAATGTGGCTTTTTAAATCCTCTGATGAGCCTGATGATTTGATCCTCTTCTTTGGGTGCAATGGTATCCGACATTATTTTCCGGTCAATCTCCAGCAGCCAGTCATAAAATTTGTCAACATCATTGGCTGATAATTTATCGGTAATCCAGTTCTTAAGGTTCGAATATTTGCGCTTATCTATTGAAGTTTTAAAAGGTAAGGTCTGTTCGGGATGATGTGTGTTGTGAAAGATAAGATCAAGAATACCAATATTTTCGGCATCTTTAAACTGGTTCACTGATTTAAGGTAAGACACCTCATGCGGCAAAAGTGAGTTCGCAAAAACAGTAAAGGTGGGAAGCCGGGCTGACATTTTTCTTCAACAGTTAAATTCAGGGCTAAAATAATGAAACATTCAATCACTTTGATCATCCGGTCCTGACTCAATTAGAGAAAGAGCTTTACAATTAGCTGATTGTTAAAATATTCAAATATTTTCATATTTTAATAAGTGATCATTGTTTAGACTACCTTTGCTGTACTTAACGACAATTAACATTAACTGGAAAATGAGGGAATTAAAAATAGGCGGGCTTACCATTGCGGTGCCTGTCATTCAGGGAGGTATGGGTGTTGGAATTTCAATGTCGGGCCTGGCAGCAGCTGTTGCCAACGAAGGCGGAGTTGGAGTGATTTCAGCAGCCGGCCTTGGACTGGTACACAAAAACTCAGCACTGAGCTACTTAGAAGCAAATATTGAAGGTCTTCGCAAAGAAATCAGGCTCGCCAAAGAAAAAACACAAGGCATCATTGGAGTAAACATCATGGTAGCCATGTCAAACTTTGCCGATCTGGTCAACACAGCCATTTCAGAAAAGGCAGATATCATCTTTTCAGGAGCAGGCCTGCCTTTTGATTTGCCCAAATTTCTGAAGCCTGACAGCACTACCCGGCTGGTACCCATAGTTTCATCGGGGCGGGCGGCCAAAATCATCTGCGACAAATGGAAATCACTGCACAATTACCTGCCGGATGCATTTGTGGTTGAAGGCCCCAAAGCTGGCGGACACTTAGGTTTTAAGAAAGATCAGCTTGATGACTCAAACTTTACTCTTGAGGAATTGGTTCCTGAAGTTGTAAAGGAAGTCAGGTATTTTGAAGACAAATACAACAAAGAAATCCCTGTGATTGCAGCCGGAGGCATCTACACCGGGCACGACATCTATGAAATTCTGAAAAAAGGGGCCAAAGGTGTTCAAATGGGCACCAGGTTTGTAACTACCGAGGAATGTGATGCATCTATGGGTTTCAAGCAAACTTACATCAACGCCGGCAAAAACGACATTGAGATCATTCAGAGTCCGGTGGGGATGCCGGGCAGAGCGGTAGGCAATAATTTCATTGAAAAAGTGAAGCAGGGTCTCAAAACCCCGATCAAATGTCCTTTTCACTGCATCAAAACATGCGATGTTTCAAGCAGTCCGTACTGCATCATTACTGCGCTGTACAATGCCTACAAAGGCAATATGGAAGGTGGTTATGCTTTTGCCGGCAGCAATGCTTATCTGGCGACAAAAATCACCACAGTCAAAGAAGTTTTCAGGGAATTGGTGGCTGAGTTCCAGACAGCCATCAGCAAGCACGGACAACAGGAATAAAACTATTCTGAAATGTTTGGTTTACAAGCCCTTGTCAAGCCTTACAAATACCTGTGTATTGTCGCTGCCGATCAACCCGCTGCTGCCAAAACCAGCCTCAGGAGTCGGAGCGGTTAAACCTGTAATAGCGGGCTGGGTCTGAACTGTTTCAAAAGTCATGGAAACAGGATTTCCGTTTGCGGGAGCAAAAATTCCTTCAATTACTGAATTAACCGGAGTTTTCTGCAAGAGTCTGATCAGCCTGATATCTCCGGTACCTGACTTATTTTGCTCATAATCACCCGAAAGCAGGTTCTGTATTCCGCCGGTGGTACGCGATCTGAAAGAATATGTACCGTCAGGTTTAAAGTTAAAATATACCGAATCGAATCCGAAACTCTGAAACAGAGGTGATAGATCCGCACCGGTAGATAACCATTCTCCAATCAGTCCGATATCAGCCAGTTTTACACTTATTTCCTGATTGTCTCTCATGGGTATCGCTTTTGCATCAACAATAGAAGCGTTGGCGGAGGGTTTCAGGGTAAGTAACTCCTCCCCTGTTGCAAAACCACTGGTAAACAGCTTAATAACTGCAATGGAATCTCCGGCAGTGTGATTTACCGAAATGCTGTCGAGCACAGCCTGCCCTCCCGAAATGGTTGCCAGTAAATCTCCGGCATCAATGGGTTGGTTCAGGACACCTCCTTTATAAACAGGCCGTGTAAAAAAAAGAGTCAGTGTTTTATTGTCGCCTGAAATACTGATGGAATCAAAATCAGGGTTAATGATTACCAGGGGAGGCGGATCAACAATTTCTGTTTTTTCCCCGCAGGAGAAAAATAACTGGCTCAACAGGAGAAATATGCAGAATCTTAAAAGGTTCATAGAGCAGGTGTTAAAGTTGTAATCGCAAAAATAAGCCAAATGCATGAAACATTGAAAAATTAAAGGGCTTGCAATCAACTGCCAATCATAAATTTTCCTTTACATTTGCACTACAAAGCAGGGAAAAATGGAAATTCTGGCAGAACATGTTAATTATGTAATGCAGGAGCTGCCGCCGCATGTTACGCTGGTAGCAGTTACCAAAACCAGGCCCGTTGAATTGCTCGAAGAAGCCTATTCGCTGGGTTTGAGAGATTTCGGTGAAAACCGGGTGCAGGAAATGTGCGACAAACAGCCGCTGCTGCCGGCCGATGTCCGCTGGCATCAGATCGGGCATTTACAAACCAACAAGGTAAAGTATATCGCCCCGTTTGTGCACCTGATTCATAGTGTTGACAGCCTGAAACTGCTTGCTGAAATCAATCGGCAGGCTGCAAAAAACGAAAGAGTGATTGATGTTCTGCTTCAGGTTTACATTGCCAGGGAAGAAAGTAAATTCGGGCTCGACGATGATGAAGTAATTGAGCTCCTGAATAACCACGAAACCGCAGCAATGCAAAACATCCGCATTTGCGGACTGATGGGAATGGCAACTTTTACCGACAACGACCTTGTAGTACGTAATGAGTTTGCCAGCCTCAAAAAACTTTTCGAAAAACTCAGAAATGGTTTCTTTTCAGGACACGAAGAATTCAGGTGGCTTTCGATGGGTATGTCGGGAGATTATCACATTGCCATTGAGGAAGGCAGCAATATGGTAAGGATAGGAACTGCTTTATTTGGTGAACGTTAACAAAAGGCTTATGAGGGTAATTGTGAAGGCAATATTTGTATTTTTCTGCATTGTGCTGACAGGATTTTTTAATTCAACTGTTGGTTTAGCGCAGGACAGATATATTCATTTCTCCGGTGAAACCGGCAATTCAATATATGTAACTGCCAACCTTATTTTCACAGATACAAAGGTTTTCGGAACCATTCTGCGGCCATCAATGGATGAAATTCCTGTAAAAGTTTATGGTGAACTTCAGCAGGATCGTAACCTTGTATTATTAGAAGAATATAGCGCAGACACCGTTATCAGAGGCAACATCTCAGAAGAATTTTCTTTTAACGGCTTTTGGAAGGACAACAATGCAAATCATCTTCCATTAATTCTGAATGCCAGTAAGCCAGAAAAATATCAACAATTCAAGGTATTCAGCCAGTCATCAGTCAGGCCGCTGAACGACTCACCCGATTCTCCGGTGGCAGCATTTGATATGGTGCTTGCCATGCCTGCTTCAGAAGATAATATGGAAGTGCATTTCAGACTAAACAAAACGATCGGAGAGTTATTGAAAATTGAAACTTCCGGTAATATCTCCTATGCCATTAAAAATCAGGAAAATTTGTTTTTTGAACGTTATCAGGCTGCCAATGCCAGCAGAAGCACACCCGAAAATTATCCTTTGCTCAACTGGCAAAAACGAGTGAGGTTGTTCCCGGTTTTTAATGAAAACGGCTTTGTAAGTTTGTACATGCAAGACTACAACTACACCGGAGGTGATGTTTCCCTTGACATCAGCAGGTTCCTGGTTTTTGACCTGCAGAAAGCTGAAAAGATTACTTTATCAAGCCTGATCCCTGAAGAGAAATCAACTGCTTTGTCAGAAAAATTACGGAAAAAGTTATGTAAAAATCTGGAACTCAGTAATGAGATATCTTTAAAGGAACAAGGTTTCTTTAGTGATGAGGTGTTCCCATCGGCCAATTTCTTCCTTACCTCTTCAGGCATTGGGTTTCATTACAATACTTATGAGCTGGCCGGGCAGGAAAGGGGGCCGCTGACCATCTTCCTCACCTGGAAAGAAATGGAAGGAATCCTTATTGCCGATGGGCCTTTGAAGAGATTAAATAAAGCATTCTAGTACTATCGGGCAACCATAACAGTTCAAAATCGGGACATATTCTGTGATTAGGTTAACAAAGACTTAACATTCATTTAACATTGACTTCATATTGAGTTAACATTGCTGCAGTACTTTTGCTGCATCAAAAAACTCAGACCATGAAAAAGATCTTCAGCATACTGGCAATTTCAATTACTTTGATTGCATTTTCGGCAAACGCTTTCGCCGGATCAACTCCCACCAAAGCTCCTGCTGCATCGGCTGCCATTACAGGTAAAGTACTTGATTATCAATCAGGTGAAACACTGGCAGGTGTTGCTGTTTCAGTAGAAGGCACCGACCTTAAAGTGTACACCGACCTCGACGGCAACTTCAGCATCGAAGGTCTGGTACCGGGAACCTACAACCTTGTACTCTCCATGATCTCATACAAAAGCAGTCTGGTTGAGAATCTTGAGCTGCAAGCCAACGAAAAAGAAGAGATTGATATCAAACTCGACAACATCAGGTAGTATTTTGCATATATATTTATCCAGCCCGGTTGATTTACAGCCGGGCTTTTTTATTGCTATGTTGTATCTTAAAGCTGCTTTTCAGGTTTTACAACCACGGTCTGATTCAGGAACCCAAATTCTGCATTAATTATTAACCAGCCCGGGCAGCTCCCTGCCCTGCCGGATTTTCACGTAATTCAAATAAATCACACTAAAAGGTGATTGACGCATCATCATAAACCGGATACTTTTGTGGTATTGAATGTCATTGCCGGGCCTGACAAGAAATCACCATCTAAAAATCTGAACTTATGAAATCAAAAATCTTTTTCCTTGTTTGCATTACTGCGCTGTTTGCGTCATTTGTTTCATGTGATAAAAAGGATGATGAGCCAGGTGATGACGGCGATTACAAGCTGAACAAGATTGTAGCTACCTTGAACGGCAGGGATACAATTATTGACATTCATCAGATTTACATCACGAATTACAGTAAATACTGGAACTATCCGTTGGTATATCAGCAATTGAGCGTAATTTCAACAGTACCGCAAAACGGTGGAATTCAGTTTGATTTTTATGCAAACGACACCACTGCCATTAAAGTAAATAAAAAGCATTATATCGTTGACCCTTTCCATGCCAGGGATTTGGGTATATGTGTAGGATATTTCCATAAATATGCTGCCACAGGCGGATATCCGCAGGTGTTGTACGCAACGGAACAGGGCGAAGATTATTATTGCACCATAACCAAGCTTGAGAATAATATAATTCAGGGTGAAGTAAAATATAAAGTGCAGGGAGTGGTTTTCAGCGGAATATTTTACTCAGATAAGCTGGAGTACAAAACGTATCAGGAATAAAATTAACTTTTGCAAAAGGGGGCTGTCTCAAAAGTCTTATGAAACGGCGTAATTAAAAATTACGCCTAACATATATTGTTGATATACAAACAATTATGATGAGCGGAATTTGCAATTCCGCTCCAATTTTACCCTTTTGAGACTGCCCCCTTTTTTTTTGATTGGCAGACCAATTTCAGAAAGTGCTCCAATCTGCATTACTAATTTATTTGTAAACCATTACCTTTATTCCCCTGAAACATTTCAAAGGCTATGGTGATTGAGCAACTCAAAGAACTTCTGGATCAAAGATTTACGTTATACAACACCCCTGATTTTATTTCAACTGATCCTATAAGTATTCCTCATCGTTTCAGCAAAAGGGAGGATATTGAAGTTGCTGCTTTTTTTTCTGCCACCATTGCCTGGGGAAACAGGGCCAGTATTGTTAAGAACGGGCAACGGCTGATGCAGTTGATGGACGAAGCACCCTATGATTTTGTGATGAATGCTTCTTCCTCTGAGCTCAAAAGGCTATCAGGCTTTGTTCACCGCACTTTTAATGCCGACGATGCATATTTCTTTACCGAAGCGCTGCGCAACATATATCTCAATCATCAGGGGCTTGAGCAGGTGTTTGCTGAAGGGCTAAAAACCGGAAACAGGCAAATGGACAATGCCATTGTGTATTTCAGAAAAATATTTCTGGAAACGCCACACCTGCAGCGCTCCGAAAAACATATTGCCAATCCGGCAAGGGGAAGTTCAGCCAAACGCATCAATATGTTTCTGAGATGGATGGTACGAAACGACAATTGTGGTGTGGATTTCGGGATTTGGAAAAACCTCTCCCCCGCTGACCTGTATTGCCCGCTGGATGTACACTCAGGCAATGTTGCCCGCAAACTCGGACTGCTCTCCCGAAAACAAAACGACTGGCAGGCTGCTGCTGAATTAACCGGTAACCTCAGAAAACTGGACCCGCAGGATCCCGTTAAATACGACTTTGCATTGTTTGGAATGGGTGTTTTTGAGAAGTTTTAAACTGGCAGATTTCAACTTTTAATGCTGTAATCCAACAAAACATAAGTCAGGGCTGTTTCAGATAAAACAGTTTACATTTGAAAGACTTATACTATGAAAAAAAATGTAATCAACTCGCTTATTGTAATATTTGTCTTTGTTTTCGCGTATTACGGAAGGCGTCCTGTCTTTGAGATTCTGGGAATTTCCTTTGATCAGTATTGGTTGAGAATGCTCGCATTTTATCTGTGGTGGACCATTCCGGCTTTGGTAATTACAGGTATTCTGTACAGTTTTAAAGATATTTTCAGTAATCTTGGGTTTGACAAAGGGTTTCTCACAGGCCTGTGGGTTGCGGCAATCAGCGTGTTGCCCATGTTTGCAGGTTCTGCATTTACCGGCGCATTTGTTAAAGATACTCCTGTTATTGAATTATTACACGGAACATTATTTGCAGGATTTTTTGAGGAATTTCTTTTCCGGGGATTTTTATTCGGCCTGCTTTTTAATAAAAACAACTGGGGATTTATTCCGGCGGCCTTGCTCGGAGCATTGATTTTTGGTTCAGGACATATGTATCAGGGAAATACACTCTCACAAACCACCGGAGTTTTTATAATGACGGCCCTGGGAGCTGCCTGGTTTTCATGGCTTTACATTGAATGGAAAAACAATTTATGGGTTCCGGTATTTCTGCACATTTTTATGAACCTCAGCTGGACGTTGTTCGATGTGAGCGATAATGCGCTGGGGACCATCATCCCCAGCCTTTTCAGAGCTGCAACCATTGCGGTGAGCATCATGCTTACCCTGAAATTAAATCCGGTGAGAAAAATCCATCGCAGAGTGCTGATCAGGAATTAAGCATGATTTCGGGGAAAATCGTGCAAATAATCTTCTGGCAGACAACTTTTTACCTTCGGTTTTTAATATCTTTCTTCTTATAATCTTTCATGATTTTACCAAACACTTTGTCCTTTTTCCGCCTTTCTTCAACCGAGGACTCATAAAACTCTTTTTCTCTTTCCATCTTCATGTAATTCTCGTAAGCCTGTGGGTCAATCTCTCCGTTTTCCAGGGCATGAAGCACTGCGCAACCGGTTTCACTTACATGAGTACAGTCTTTAAACCTGCAATCAGCGGCATATTCAGCAATTTTATCAAAAGTAGTTTGCAGCCCGCTGCAGGCATCGGCAATTCCTACTTCGCGCATTCCGGGATTATCAATAAGAATTCCGCCATGCTCAAGCACAATCAGCTCGCGGTGGCTGGTGGTATGTCTTCCTTTGTTTGTGCTTGTACTGATTGCATCGGTCTTCATCTGGCTTATACCTGCCAGATTGTTGATGAGCGTTGACTTTCCAACCCCTGAAGAGCCCAGCAGGCAATAGGTTTTGCCGCTTTTGATAAACCCTGACAAAATATCCATCCCATCCTGTGAGATATTACTTACCACAACAACCGGAATCTTGTCACCTGCCCGTAGTTTTATTTGTTCTTTAATATGCGTAATTGATTCAGCAGTAGTAAGATCGGCTTTGGTGAGGACCACGATGGGCTCAACTTTTGAAGCATAACAAATGGTAAGGTAACGCTCAAGGCGGTTCAGGTTAAAATCGCGGTCGAGGGCCTGCACCAGAAATGCATAATCAACATTAACGGCAATAATCTGAACCTCAGAAGAATTACCCACTGCCTGCCTTTTAATAACCGAAAACCTGGGAAAGATGCTGTGTATTACAGCAAAATCGTTGTCATAGATGTTTAATGATACCCAATCTCCCACAGCCGGAAAGTCTTCGCGGCTGCGTGCCGCAAACCTGAGGTTGCCCGTAATTTCTGCTTCCAGGTCACCTCTTTCGGTTTTTACCACATATCGCTCCTTATGCTCGGCAATTACCCGGCCGAAATCCAATGCGGCAAGTCCGTTATTTTGCCGGTAAGTCTCTAAATCAGCGTTATAACCAAAATATTCAGGCTGCATTGTATAAAAGATTATAAGTTCAGGTTTATTTTTGCAGGGCCTTTTTCCCTGAAGGGAAATTTAAGTTCAAAGGTATTCAATTCTTCTTCATCAACCTTGAATGCTTCCGATTCAAAAAAACGGCCGGTTACATTTTGTAAGGCATTATCAAATAGTTCCAGCACCATAAATGCACTGAAGTTGAGGCCATCAGAAGTACTGATTCCGAAATTTGCAGCATCCTGAAAACCGAAGCGATGGTAATAGCCGGGATTTCCATACAAGACTATGCCTCTGTATCTCAATGCTTTCGCTCTTTCTATTGAACTAAGCATCAAAGCCGACCCGATTCCGTGGTGCTGAAGGTCCTCGCGAACCGATAATGGTCCTGCACAAAGTACTTCATGTGAAAAACCATTTTTATCCATAACCACAGCCTTAGTTGAAATAATATGGCCGGTGATATGATCCTCATCCCATGAAACAAGATCAAGCTCAGGAATATACGCATGGCTCTTGCGCAGTTTGTTTAAAACCAGGTGCTCGTCGCAGCCCGGCTTAAAAAGGTTCCAGAATACATCACGGGTAAGGTATTCGGTATTCGAAAAATCGTTTTCAGTGGTAACTGTAATTCTAATTTCCATATTCTGAACTGTTAAGCAGAATTTTATTTCGCTGCAAAATTACTTAACCCTGATCTCTAAATTGAATCTTTATTCCGGAAGGGGAAAATGAGAGTTCTGAAAGGCATAAATATCGGGTTGAACCGGACAAGGGGTTCAATCTAGGCCGGAATATTGATAGCTCCTGACTTTTTTCCATGTATTAAAAGCTGCTTTTTCTCTTCCATCTTCGTTAATAAGGCCGTTACTTATCCAGATTCTGCCCAGGTCTTTCAGTTCTTCCGGAAAATAATCCAGCAATCTGTCATAATCCCTGTGTGTCCACCAGATTATATAAAGATATTCTTTGTCAAAAGCATTTAAGCATAACGTTTCAAGGTATTGTTTCTGAGTACATTCATCTCCAGAGATATTCAGATTCATATTTTCAATTAAAAGGCCTTCAGATAGCTGCCCTGTCTCAACAAATGCCAACGGTTTTGTGACACGACTGTGCAGAAAATCAAAAGCCTCCTGAAACTCATTATGATTTTTAAGTCCGTTAAAAAATGGATAAAAACTGATTGAAATAAATTCAAGGCGGTTTACATAGTCCAGAGTTTCATTAACATAAGATTGATTACCACTTTTATATGCAGAGAACAGGCTATGAAGTGTAATGGATTCGGAGAGCGGGAGCTCAGGATACAAAAGCTCTATTTTATGCCTAACCTCTGCCATCATTAATTTGTATTCAGCCCATTTCTCAGCAGAATGCAGCAACAGTTCATTGACTTCAATACCAACAATCAGAAAGTCTGGATTCAGCTGTTCTATAAGATATTGAAGATGTGCTGTGTAAGCCTCAATAATATGCTGGTCATTCAGTTGATTGTATAAAGGTAATGAATCATTAAAATCAGTAGCCAGATCATCGCGGTTTATGTTGAGCAGGCTGACAGACAGGCTGAGTTTTTTATTTGCAAGTTTTCTTGATTTCCTTCCGGCAATCTCCGAAACGAATTCAATGGGCAGTGGTGTTCCGTTAATCCAGGAATCCCAGGGAATTTTATTGTCAATATGTTCGGAATAAATCTCTGAATGGCTTTCGATAAAACTGTAGGTGCCAGTAACAGCATTTACTTCCAATGCATATGCCCATGTACTGAAACCCATCATAAAACGCCTGTAATCTGAATGGTTAATCAATTCTATTGACGGACAGTCTGGTGCCTGTGCTTCTTTCCTGCACGAATAATTAACAGAACCCAGTATTATTGAAAAAATGATAATAATCTTTTTCATGGTGAGTTCTGTTTTTTGAGAAGAGGTTTAAAGAAAGCCTGCTGCTTTTTTATGATAACTTCTTAGCCAGAAGAAAATTGCAGGAGAATACAGAAAATATGTTATTCCGCCTATCAATGAGGCCCAGAAAGAGGAGTAGCCTCTCAGGAATATAGTGAGCAGTATACTTAATAAAGGAACACTAATCATCATGACCAGTCTTTTAAGCTGTGCCGAAGTATAGAACTGCTCAAAAGGATTAAAATCCATTTCATTTTTCAGGCCGTGAGCCCTCTTGTAAAACAAAAACAGAACCAGGTATAATCCCGACAGGATAAAACCATAATAAATCATCAGGTCAGGCACCTGATGCCCGTCAATTCTGAGACTTATATCAGAATTAAAGAAGAAGTTGGTTAAGAACAGGGTAATGAAACGCAGCGGATACACCAGAAATATAACCAGGGCAATAAACAGGGTATTCAAAACAGAAAGCCAGGTATCGTTCAGAGTATAAATTTCCGAAAAACGGACATGCTCATTCCAGATAACAAAAATAAAAGCAATGCTCAGGATAAATGCCGGCAGTGTTTTGGTAAAAGTAAGCAAATCGGAAAATGAGTTCGGATTAGACATGTTAAAAATCAACAGGGTAATTGCTATTCCAAATACGGCATCCGTCAGATTTTCAAGCCTTCCGGGATTTGATCCCCGATAATTGATTCGACTGTCCTGCTGTCTGTTTTTAAAAACTATATCCCTCATAATTCATTTTTTTGAGTTATCTTATCACTCTCCGCAGTTACCTTCGGCAACCGACATTCCACTTGCAACCCACATATCCCCGTAAACTGAAGAATAGCAGATCTCCAGCAGGAAATCCTGGGTTTTAAATAATTCAAGGAGATGTTGTATGGTTCTAGGGTCATTTATGGTTAACAGGCTGATGGTTTCTCCTGCCATGATCACCTGCCCTTTCCATACCGAAGAATATGTAAAGGCAGTTTGAAGGCTATCAGGAAGCGATGTCATTATTTCCTGCACTCCACTGAGTTCTGAACCATTCATGGTAAATTGAAAATCCTTGATTATTGCAGGACCGATTCCTTTATTGATAAGCGAAAGTTTAAGATAATCTTCTCCCCATGACGGACCAAAGCTCAGATAAGGCCATACCGACATCTTTTGTTGCTGTTTCATGAGATTAGACTGATAAATGTAAACAACCAGTGTTAAAACACTGATTAACACAGCCATAATGGCCAACAGCATTTCCCATTTAATGCCGGGTTTTGACACTGCTGCTGATTGATTATTTTCTGTATTCATAAAATAAAAATCATGGTTTTAGAATCAATACACACTGAATCAATTTTTTAACCAATATTCTAACGGATTGTTTGAATAATCATCATTTTGTTGATATTTCAGGCACAATTTCATTATCAGAATAAACTAAACTATTTAGCAGTGGCAGGCAGAAAATGTCATCGAAATTGTTACGCCCAAAATCCAGAGCAAATGAGGATTTTCATCATCTTATAAACTTCTCACCACCCTGCAAGGATTACCAAATGCCAGTACATTCGCAGGAATATCTCTGGTAACCACGGACCCTGCTCCTATTGTTGTGTTATCGCCGATACTCACTCCCGGCAGAATAATGCTTCCTCCTCCTATCCATACATTTTTACCAATGGTAACAGGCGCTGTCTGCGATCTCCAGAAGGTACTGTTTTCAGCAAGTCTTTCG